>JAWSUP010000480.1:0-3094 GCA_033549405.1 Bacillota bacterium
GATCTTGATCGGCTGACCCATGTCGAGGACGAAGATCTCGCCGCCCTCGGCGAGGGCGCCGGCCTGGATGACCAGGCGAGCCGCTTCGGGGATGGTCATGAAAAAGCGCGTGATCTCCGGGTCAGTCACAGTGACCCGGCGCTGCTGCTGGATCTGCTGCTTAAACAGCGGGATCACCGAACCGCTGCTGCCCAGGACATTGCCGAAGCGGACGGCGGTAAAAGTCGTCATTGGATAGAGGCGGCTCAGGTACTGGATGGTCAGTTCAGCCATGCGCTTGCTGGCGCCCATGACATTGGCCGGGTTGACAGCCTTGTCGGTCGAGATCATGACGAAACGGGACACGTTGTTGCGGGCGGCCGTCATCGCCGTGTAGTAGGTGCCGAGGATATTGTTCTTGACCGCTTCGCCCGGGCTGTCCTGCATCAGGGGCACGTGCTTGTGGGCGGCCGCGTGGAAGATGATCGTAGGCTGGTACTGCCGGATCACCAGTTCCAGGCGCGCGACATCCCGCACCGAGCCGATCAGGACCTCGAGGTTCAGGCTGTGCTTATACTGGGCGAGGCATTGTTCTCGTAGATGTCGAAGATGATCAGCTGCCTGGGCTGGAAGCGCACGATCTGGCGGCAGAGCTCCGAGCCGATCGATCCGCCACCGCCGGTGACCATGACGACCTGGCCGCGCAGGTAGCCGGCGATGTCCGCTACATTGAGTATGATCTCGTTACGGCCGAGCAGGTCCTCGATCTCGACATCCTTGATGTCGGCGATGCTGATCTTGCCGTTGATGATCTCCGAGAGCATGGGCAGGATGCGCAGCGCACAGCTGGTGCGTTTACAGATGTCGACCAGTTCGCGTATCGTCTGGCGCGAGGCGCTGGGGATGGCCAGGATGATTTCCTGGACTGCGAAACGGCTGACGGCTGTCTCGATCTGGTCTCTGCCGCCCACTACCGGGACATTATAGATCGAGAGTCCTTGCTTTCTGGTATCGTCGTCGATCAGGGCGACCGGCATGCGGTCCGATCGGGTCTCGATCATCTCACGGATGATCTGGTTACCGGCATAGCCGGCCCCGATGACAAGGACACGCACTTCATTACGAGGCTTGCCATTGCCGTTACTGTGCCGGTAATGCGTGCGTACCGGCTGTGAATAGCTGAGCACCGAAAGAAGGGTGTGGCGGTTGACCAGCAGGCGAAAAAGCAAGCGGTAACCTGTGAGCAGGAACAGGAGTATCATCCAGAAGATGATGTAATAGGCCGTTTGGAGCTTTATTTCTATAAGATTGGCAGCGATCATCAGAAAGGCAGTATAGGTTATTGATCCGAAAGCCAGAGAGAGGTATTGCGGGATACTGGCGTAGCGCCAGAGCTGCCTGTAGAAGCCAAAGATGGAAAAGATCGGGATTGCCACAGCGCCTGCCATGAGCCACATCAGGAGGGAGTTGCCAATATAAGATCTAATGAAGATGCCATCAAAGGTATCGTGCAAGTCATTGTAGAGCATATCTGCCAGAACAAACGCGCCCAGGGCGATCACCAGATCCCCGCTGATAAAAAACAGCTTTTTCAGCAGGCGGCTTGAGTGTCGCCCGGTATGCAAATCCGGTTCACGATTGATCTCCGGCAACCTGTCTGCTGTCTCTGGCGGTTTCTCTTTCATCTGCTGATCCTTTCTGCTTCTTTCGTTATTCTTAGAGGTTTTTCCGAAAGCGTCAATCCCTCGAAAAATGTCCAACTGAATGACTGATCGGCCCCTAATGCACCAGGTTCTTCAGCCGGGCGGTGACCGGTCGATCAGCCAGGATGGCTGCCGGATTCTCCAGGAGCAGCTGGCGGGCGACGCTCTCGCCATAGGTCGCGGTCAGCTGCGCCCAGGCAGCCTGGTTCTGCGGCGGGCGGGTCTGCAGGTTGTGGGCGTCCGATGCCATGAAATGGACCATGCCGGCGCGGATCATCTGGTCGACACTGGGCTGGCGGCGTTTGAAGCGGTCATACTGGTCGGATTTCTCATCGCGCGGGGCGACGATGGCGCTGGTGTTGAGCTGCAGGAGCACCCGTTCCTGCTCGATCCAGCGGTAGAGCATGGGCAGAACAGATGCCAGATCGACGATCCGCTCCGGGTGTGCCAGGATGGGCGTGAACCCCATCAGCTGCAGGCCGAACAAGAGCTGCTCAAGCGAGCCGATGCCGCCGCTGAGCCAGCGGGGCAACTCAACCAGCAGATAGGCCGATCCGGCCAGGGTCAGGGGGTGGTCTTGTTTGTCGAACTTGTGCAGACAGCGCGCCAGATCCGGCATCAGGACCAGTTCGTAACCCCGATGCAGCCTGACCGGCCGCTCACAGGTGGCGAACTGGACACGCAGGCTTGTGAACGCATCATAATAACGCTGCAGATAAGACCCATCATCCGACAGAATTTGCTGCGGCAGCAGATGGCTGGTGCAGATGATGTCCGTCACGCCCTGGCGGCCATACTCGGCGATCAGGGCCTGAGCTTCGGCCAGGTCGGCGGCCCCATCATCGAGGCCGGGTATTACATGTGCATGGATATCGATCATGATACGGCTGTCTCCTCTGTTTGTGTCATACGCCTGAACCTGGCAGTCAACTGGCGCCGCCTGGTCAGGGCAACATCCGGTACGTCTCCAGACTGTATCTCTGATCCCTTCTCCTCCACGACAAGAACATCAGTTATATACATTAAGATTATAGGGATATTCGTTTGCCTGTCAATCAAATCAGAGCAATATTTTCTTACAGTACTGTGACACCTGCAAAGCTTGTCAGGATATGTCCGGATTTTCCTTTTTGGCCAATTTCTGCCCGTTCTGGCTGTCTGTGCGGGGTTCCCCGGTCACGACATAATCCGACGATGTCTTCTCCTGGCTGTAGCGGCTCTTCGGGATGAAGGCGCCCAGGCTCATCAGGATGATCTTGAAATCCAGGAGCATGGAGTAGTTTTTGATATAGATCATGTCGAAGCGCAGTTTGTCTTCCGGATCCGTATTGTACTTACCCATGACCTGGGCCAGGCCGGTGATGCCTGACTTGACTTTGAGCCGCTGGTTGTAGCCCGGGATACGCTGCTCG
>JAWSUP010000481.1:0-3084 GCA_033549405.1 Bacillota bacterium
CACCAGTTCAGCTGCATCTGCCAGATCCAATTCCCGTGCAATCGCCTGGCGGCGCATGAGTCCTGCCGAACGACTCAGTTTGTCAGCTTTTGTCAGAATGATGCGCCAGGGCTTGCCGGACTGCTCGAGCCACTCCAGCATCTGCCGGTCCTGTTTTGTGGGACTGATGCGGATATCCAGAAGTAACAGCACGAGTGCAATCGGCCGATCGCTGTTCAGATAGGTGTCGGCCAGCTGCGAAAGGATCAATTTGGCCTGTTTCGAAACCGCAGCATGTCCATAGCCCGGCAGATCGACCAGATACAGCGCTTGATCGATCCGGAAGAAAATAATCTGGCGCGTCTTGCCTGGTGTATTGCTGATCCGGGCTATTTTACGCTGATCGGCCAGGCTGTTGATCAACGAAGACTTACCTACGTTAGAACGTCCTGACATCACGATCTCTGGCAAACGATCCTTTGGGCACTGTTCTTCTGACACGGCGACACCGACGAATTCTGTATTTCTGAACTGAATGGCCATATTTAAGCCCTTTCTTGGTCTGGACGAACAAACCAGCCGGTCAAATCGCTGAGTCTTTCGTCCTTCTGTTCAAGCTTCTTCTGTTCACTAATTGACGCAGATCGTATATAATAAGTCTGTTCAAGCGTTAACAGGCAGCATCAAGTACTGGGAGGTGTTTCTGTCATGTCTGGGTCAAGCCACACCGATGACAAGAACTATTATATCTATAACCAGTACGGCGACAACATGATGGACCCGATTGGTCCGATCGGCCTGATCGCTCACAATCTGGCCAGTGATTTTTCTGACTCCGTCAATTACTTTCTGCGCAACCGTCGCTCCATATACCTGACGCGCCATCCTGAACTGGCCGGAAATCCCGGTTTCATGCGCATGGATTACCGCATTCCCGTGACGACGCCCCGATTCTCATCCGGCGAAGGCAAAGCGGTGATCGGGCAATCTGTCCGCGGCCATGACCTTTTCATTATCACGGATGTGCTCAATTATTCCAGCACCTACACCCGTTACAACGAAACAGTATCCATGGGTCCCGACGAGCATTACCAGGACCTGTTGCGCATCATCCTCGCTGTGGCCGGCAAAGCCCGGCGCATCAATGTTATCTTACCGTATTTGTACGAAAGCCGCCAGTATCACCGCACCTCCCGCGAATCGCTGGACTGCGCAGCTATGCTCCGCCACCTGTTCGATCTGGGTATCGATAACCTGATCACATTCGATGCCCATGACGGCCGCATCGCCAACGCGATCCCGACACGCGGTATGGAAACCATACCCACATCCTATCAGATTATTGAATCGCTGATCCAATCGACTCCCGACCTGCACCTTGACTGCGAACACTTCATGGTCGTCAGCCCGGATGAGACCGCCATCTCCCGCGCCATGTACTTCGCCTCGATGATGGAAGTGCAACTGGGCATCTTCTACCGCAAACGCGATTACCACCAGACGGTCGACGGGCGCTATCCCATCGTTGGACAGGCCTTTCTCGGTGAGGAGATCAAGGGACACGATATACTGCTTGTCGATGACATGATAGTGACCGGCGAATCCATCCTGCGGGTCGCCTACGACCTTAAGGCCAGGGGCGCCAACCGCATTTTCTGCGCCGTCAGTTTCGCTCAGTTCACCAACGGGCTGACTGCCATGCACCAGGCTTATGCCGAGGGGATCATCCACCGTATTTTTGCGACCAACCTGATCTATCGGCCGCCAGAACTTCAGACAGCGCCCTGGTTTATTGAGGTCAATTTATCCCGCTTTATGGCCTTGCTGATCGACGCCATCAACCATGACGCTTCCTTATCCAAGCTGATGACACCGACCGACAAAATCCAGAAACTGATTGAGTTTTACAAGGCAAGGCATCCATAAGCAAGGAGGACGACATGCTAGAGCAGCGTCAGACAGACGATAAAAGCTACTATATCTACAACCAGTACGGGAGCAACCCCATGTCGCCGGTCGGTCCGGTCGGCATTATCCAACTGGCTGGCAGCGCTGGTTTTGCCTCAAGAGTCAACGATAATCTTTTGCGTCGACGCACCCTTTATCAGGAGCAACGCCCAGAGGTTGGCGATCTTTACCCGGGTTTCATCCGTCACGATTACAGGATCGAGGTCAACAATTTCCGCTTCTCATCCGGCGAAGGCAAAGCCGTCATTTGCAGCACGGTGCGCGGCCACGATATCTTCATCATTTCCGATGTCGTCAATCACTCCTGTACTTACACCATGTACGGATACGAAAACCACATGAGCCCTGATGACCATTACCAGGACCTGAAGCGTGTGATCCTTGCCATCAGCGGCAAAGCCCGGCGCATCAACGTCATCATGCCATTTCTTTATGAGAGCCGCCAGCACAAGCGCAACGCCCGCGAATCGCTCGATTGCGCGCACATGCTTGAAGAGCTTTATGCCCTCGGCGTCGAAAACATCATCACCTTCGACGCGCATGACGAACGCGTAGCCAATGCTATTCCCACCAGCGGGTTTGAAAGCATTCCGGCTGCCTACCAGATCATCAAAGCCCTGATCAACGCCACGCCGGATCTCAAAATCAATGAAGGCCGCCTCATGATCGTCAGCCCCGACGAAGGCGGCATCTCCCGCGCCATGTACTACGCGTCGATGCTGGGCGTACCGTTGGGCACGTTTTACAAACGACGTGACTATACACAGGTTGTCAACGGCAGGAACCGGATCATCGCCCATGAATTCCTGGGCGATTCCGTCGAAGACATGGATATCCTGATCGTCGACGACATGATCTCTTCTGGTGAATCCATGCTCGACCTGACCCGTGAGCTGAAAGAGCGCAAAGCCAACCGCATCTTCGCCGCTGTGACATTCGGCTTGTTCACCGACGGCATCGACAATTTCCAGCAAGCATGGGAACAAGGCCTGATCGATCGCGTCTTCGCCACCAACCTGATCTATCGTCAGCCTGAACTCCTGGCGGCGCCCTGGTTTGTCGATGTCAACATGGCCAAATTCGTCGCCCTCCTGATCGATGCCATCAACCATGACGCTTCGTTGTCAAGCCTGATCG
>JAWSUP010000482.1:0-3053 GCA_033549405.1 Bacillota bacterium
TTTCATGAACAGGTGCCTTTTGTCACGCAGGGTATAATGTGTGGGAAGTTAAGGGATTTTCAGATCCTTTGCCAGCTGCCGGATAGACGGGAGCAAATCATCTTCCCTCAAATCGCCAGAAAAGATTGCCTCTTTGATCTGAGTTTTTATCTGTTCATATATGGGAATACCCGGAAGGATGGCGAAAGTGCGCCATGATAAAATCCGCGACCTCATTAATTGATAGCTCAGAGGCTGCAAAACAACAATTGCAGCAGACGGTTGCCTGTTTGTTTTTCTATCTGCCTATATCTGCCTCGATTGTGCTATAATCCTGCAGAGGTGCTGTCCGCAATCATTTGTTTGAGGAAGATCAGAATATGTCAGTTATTCGTCGCTTCATCACCTATTATCAGCCCTATCGCAGGACACTGCTCTACGATATGCTTTGTGCGGTGACCGCATCGGGTGTCGATCTGACCATACCGCTACTGCTCAACTACTTATTGAAAACCGTCTTTCCTCAATCAGACCCTGACCATGTTTTCAGCCGGGTGATACTGGTCGGCTTCGGACTGCTGGGTTTGTATGCTATCCGCATGTTCGCTCAGTATTATGTGACATCATGGGGCCATATCATGGGCGCTCATATGGAGACAGACATGCGCAGCCAGCTGTTTACGCATTTCGAGAAATTGTCATTTTCCTATTACGACAAAAACAACACAGGTCACATGATGTCCCGCATGATCGCTGACCTGTTCGATATTGCCGAGTTGGCCCACCATGGCCCGGAGGACCTTTTCATCTCAGTCATCAAGCTGACCGGTTCCTTTATCATCTTGGCCAGCATCAACTGGCAAGTGACGGCTTTTCTGTTCCTGATCACAGTTATCATGTTCTTCTTCTCCTATTACTACAATCTGCGTATGCGGCAGGTCTTCATGGACAACCGGCGCAAGATCGCCGATGTCAACGCGGTTGTCCAGGATAGCCTGGCCGGGATCAGAACTGTTAAATCGTTTGGCAATGAAGACCTGGAGCGCGCGAAATTCGAACAGGGCAATCAACGCTTCCTGCACTCGCGAAAACAGAATTACCTGACCATGGGTCGCTACCATTCTGGTAATGGATTTCTCCAGGGTATGATGTATCTCGTGGTGATCGTCTGTTCCGGCTTTTTCATTTCGCGCGGGTCGATGCCTGTGACCGACATCATCATCTACATGATGTATATCGGCATGTTTCTGGATCCGATCAACCGGCTTGTCAATTTCACCGAACAGTTTCAGAGAGGCTACACCGGTTTTCAGCGGATGCTGGAAATTCTGGATACGGAACCGGATGTCAGCGACCAGCCCGGAGCGATCGAGGCGGATCAGCTCAAAGGCAACATCTCTTTTGATCAGGTCACTTTTGCCTACGAGAAGGAGCACCCGGTCCTGAAGGATATCAGCCTGGAGATCCCGGCCGGGCAGACCATCGCCCTGATCGGACCATCGGGCGCTGGTAAGACCACCTTTTGCTCGCTGATCCCCCGCTTCTACAATGTCAGCTCCGGTGCGGTTCGCATAGACGGCCATGATGTCCGCGACTATACGCTCGAATCATTGCGCAAGAATGTCGGTGTTGTCCAGCAGGATGTCTATATCTTCAACAGCACCATCCGGGACAACATCGCCTATGGGCGCCCGGGAGTCTGCGACGAGGATATATTCGAAGCTGCACGTAAGGCGAATATCCACGATTTTATTATGAGCCTCGACAACGGCTACGATACCATGGTCGGCGAGCGGGGTATCCGTTTCTCCGGCGGACAGAAACAGCGGCTGTCGATCGCCCGCGTTTTCCTCAAGAATCCGCCAATCCTGATCCTGGATGAGGCGACGTCCTCGCTTGATAACGAAAGTGAGCGATTGGTCCAGCAGGCCCTGGCGGCACTTTCTGAAAACAGGACGACTCTGGTGATCGCACATCGCCTCAGCACAGTCAAACATGCTGACGAAATTATTGTTCTGACCGAGAACGGCCTGGCTGAACGCGGCAGCCATGGTTTCCTGCTGCAACAGGCCGGGCTTTATGCACACCTTTACCAGCTGCAGTTTGAAGATGATTCCTGATGGGATAATGGATGTTTTACATATAAAGCATACGTTGAAGCCTTTGATGGAACATCTGCGTAATTGTTATATAGAAATTTGTATGATAAGGTAAAAATGAAATAAGAAAGTTTGACAGTAGGAAATGATGTATCAGCTGCGCGGTGGTTGTTATGACACATGTTAATTTGGTTGTAGTCATTCCGTCTCTGAATCCAGATGAAAAAACGGTGGATTATGTGTACCGACTGGTTGCATTGGGCTTTCGGGATATAATTGTCGTTAACGACGGAAGCAGCAAGGAATATGATCATTATTTTGACGTGTTGAGTGGGATGCCTGAATGCACTGTTCTAAAACATGCAGTCAATCTTGGCAAAGGTCGGGCTATCAAGACCGGATTGAACTACTTTTTGAATCATTATGATCGCTCAGAGTATCTTGGTGTGGTTACGGCAGATTCAGATGGTCAACACAGTCCCGAAGATACGATGAGGGTCGCGCTGAAACTGGTGGAAGACAAAAACAGTCTCGTTCTAGGAATAAGAGACTTCAACGATCCGCTGGTTCCTGCTAAGCATAGAAAAGGAAGCAAAATTACGACAGCGGTTTTCGCCCTGCTGTATTCAAAAATAATCAAAGATGCCCTGACTGGTCTCAGGGGCCTGCCATACGATTTTGCTGCAACCTGCCTTCAGTTGCCTGGAGAAGGTTTTGATTATGAAATAGGCATGCTGATAACAGCTGTTCGAGAGAAAAGAGTCATTGTCGAGGAGAAAATCCAGACGATATACTACAATAACAATGACGAATCACACTTCAAACCTGTGGTTGATTCCATCAAAATATACGCGTTAATGTTCAAGACATTCGTGAAGTATTCGTTGGTGAGCGTGTTCTCATTCCTTATAGATATTTCTTTATGTGGCTATCGGGTTAACTCAGTATAGGTGATTGGACCGGAAGCAATGCAGC
>JAWSUP010000483.1:0-3048 GCA_033549405.1 Bacillota bacterium
GCTTTGTCGCGCCAGACGACCCGCTGTCGCTCGGTCTGGTCGATCAGCTGGAACAAGCCGGAATCAGGGCCTTCGGACCGAGTAAAGCCGCTGCGAAGATCGAAGGCAGCAAGGTTTTTGCCAAAGACCTGATGCGGCGACACCATATACCAACCGCAGATTACCGGTGTTTCGACGATGCGCAGGAAACGCTTGAATTCATTGAAGAGGCTGAACTGCCGCTTGTCATCAAGGCTGACGGCCTGGCTCTGGGTAAAGGTGTCGTGATTGCCCGCGACCGGCAGCAGGTTCGCCAGGCAGTGCAGGATATGATGGTGACCGGCCGGTTTGGCGAAGCCGGCCGGACTGTTGTGATCGAATCGTATCTGACCGGTCCTGAACTGACGGTACTTGCGTTTACCGACGGCAAGACCATCCGTCCCATGGTGACCTCGCGCGACCACAAAAGGGCGCTTGACGACGACCAGGGTCTCAATACCGGCGGCATGGGCGCTATCGCACCAGGGGCGGATCTCGACGATGCGGCCTGGCAGTACCTGACAGATGCCATATTACAACCGACGATCGATGCAATGCTTACAGAAGGCCGGCCATTCAAGGGCGTCCTCTACTTTGGCCTGATGCTGACTGCCGAAGGGCCGAAGGTCATCGAGTATAACGCCCGCTTCGGCGATCCGGAAGCCCAGGCAGTCCTGCCACTTCTGGAAACCGACTTGCTGGATATCGTCGATGCCATCATCGACGAAAGATTGGCAGACCAGCCGATCGTTTGGAAACAGGCTGCAGCCTGCTGTGTCGTCCTTGCTTCAGGCGGTTATCCGGAAAAGTACCAGACCGGCTTACCGATCAGGGGCTTGGACCAGGTACCGGCTGATTGCCTGGTCTTTCATGCCGGAACAAAACTGATGCAAGATCAACTGGTGACTGCGGGCGGTCGGGTGTTGGGCGTCACAGCGGTGGCAGATACTGTAGAGCAGGCGATTAGTCGCGCTTATGAAGCAGTGCTGCCGATCTCGTTCCAGGACATGCACTACCGGCATGATATCGGCAAGACACGATGAAGACAGGAATCTGCGGCGGAACGTTCGACCCTTTACATAAAGGCCATGAAGCCTTGGTCCGGGCTGCCCTGGACAGCAAGCTGGTTGATCAGGTCATTGTTATCCCGTCCGGAACACCGCCCCACAAACGACAGGAACTGATATCCATGGCCCGCTATCGCTATGAGATGGTCAGCAGGACCTTTGCCGATGAGCCGCGCATCAAGGTTTCGGATGTGGAGATCCTGCGGTCTGGTCCGTCATATACGCTGGATACGGCGCGCCAGCTCAAGGAACAAAATCCTGGTGATGACTTCTGCCTGATCTATGGATCCGATGTCTTGAAAGATATCGAGCGCTGGCACCAGCCTGTCGCCCTGCTGGCGACCTGGCCGCTTATACTGGCAGACCGGGGTGGAATCGCAGGTGATTTGAGCCGGCAGTATGCGGCTGACCTGCACAGACGCTTCGGCGCCAGCATCCGCTTCTTCGACGCGCCATCCATCGAATTGTCAGGGACGATGATCCGTAAATTGGCAGCCAACGGCGAACCGATCGGCCATCTGGTTCCTGCAGCAGTCGATCGACTTGTCCAGAAGCATGGCCTCTACCGCTGGCAGGATGAGCTGCTGGTCCTTGACTACGCACTCTGGGACGAGCTGCGCGAAATTGAGCGATCTCTATGGACAATGTTGACACCCAAACGTCAGATTCATTCTCTGAATGTGTTGAATTACGCCCTGCATCTGGCAATCAGACATGGCATCTCCAGCCGGCAAACAGCTCTGGCCGCCATCTTGCACGATTGTGCCAAATGCCTGCCGGCTGACCGGCAGCTGGCTCTGGCGTTAGAAAGTGATGAACGGGCACTGCTTGACGAACCACTAGTCCACGGTCCGGCAGGAGCAGTTCTGGCCAGACAGCGTTTTGGCATTCTCGATGAGGCCGTTCTTCATGCTATCCACTGTCACACAACAGGTTGTGCAGATATGACACCGTTGGACCAGATTATTTTCGTCGCGGATAAAGTTGAGCCAGGCAGAAACTATGCCAATCTGGACGAAATTCGCTCGCTTGCAGAAACAAACCTCAATCAGGCGACTCGGCTTTGCCTTCAGGAGATCGAACTTTATCTCAGACGCGAGCAACTGTCATCTCACCCCTATGCCGGTCAGGCTCTGGCAGACATGCATAACAGAATCAAATTGGCGCAAAATGAAGCCCCTGACAACAATAAAGAGCCGAAATCCTGATAAACTGCTATAATAAGCACATCGGACCGGTTTATCAGAGGTCCAGTACAGTTTGCCGACCGCGAACAGAAAGGAGGCCATGCCATTTGACAGCAGAACAAAAAGCCCATGCCATACAGGATGTCTTGAACGACAAAAAAGCCAAAGACATCGAGATCATCGATCTGGAAGGCAAAACCATTCTCGCCGATCGCTTTGTCATTGCGACAGGAACATCTGTCACACATATCAAAGCATTAGCCGGCGAGATTGAGAAAGCGCTCAAAGACCAGTATCAGGAGACGCCTGATCACATTGAAGGATACAGTACAGGCCGGTGGATCCTGATGGACTATGCTGATGTTATCGTCCATCTTTTCCATGCCGATGACCGCAGTTTCTATAACCTGGAAAAGCTCTGGCGCGCCGCGCGTATCTGATCGGCGCCGCACCGTGTCGGATTTTGACGGATTTTGACGTAAAGAAGATGGCCCTGGCCATCTTCTTTTGTTATACGATGTGAATATGAATCGGTATGTTGCAGAAAAAAACAAGGTGAGTAATAACCGGCGCTGGTACGGCTGGTTTCTGCTCTGCTGCCTGTTGCTGGCCGGTCTGACCTTGTGGGACCGTTATCAGGAAAGTAGGATGGCTGTGCAGATTGATGTGACGGACGTTGCTGTCAAACCGACAGATATGACAGCATCGACCGGTCGGACTGACCAGGATGACCAGACGACACCTGCGATCAACATGACGGAGGCAGACCTGATACC
>JAWSUP010000484.1:0-3026 GCA_033549405.1 Bacillota bacterium
GTGCCAGAGCGACCAGACAAGCATCGACAGCGGCTATGAAACATTTGCGGCCTGTCCGTCGCCCGCATCGCTCTGCCCGCTTTATCATAACTGATCAGTACTCCTTCTTAGAATCGGCATGAATCCCCCTCAGGATAAGCAAACTATTTCTTTGCAGCCGTTCAGGCATGAAGTAACCAGAAAGCCTGCTGACCGGCCAGGTGCAGCGAGGTAGCAGATCAGCCACAGGGTGCAGGCCCGCTTGGTCGGGCGCTCAGAGGCAGCAATCGCAGAACAGACAGATAACAGCGAAGCCGATTGCTTACCAACGATCGATGATCCGGATTTCAACCATCAAGGGATCATCCGTATGGCTGATTTTTCTGTCAGCCGGCCGAGGAATCAATAACCAGCACAATGGTCTCATCCATGTCAGAAAAGAATGTGCATGTCGCAGTCACTCGGACCTGCCAGCAGGCTTTAGCAAGAAACCAGCGAACTTGGGTCATACGCTGACTTCTCCTGGTTTTACTGTTTTACACTTGCTCCTGGTTCCTGTTGCAACCAGTTTTATTTTTCCTGCCTGAACCTTCGTCAAATGGTTGTAAACCATCGCTGGGTGATTATGACCGGTTGAACAACACCAGATTATTGCCAATATGACTCGGTCCCCGCATGCTCAGGAGCAAGTGCAGACAGCTAAGCGTTGCGATTCTGCAAAAAGCAACAGCTCATATTGATATATTCACACATGATTCTGACAAATCTCTGACAAATATTTTTGCCTGATTTTTACAAGGTCGAATTATATTATCATATATCTCTGACAAATCTCTGACAAATCTCTGACAAATCAGCATGATGTCTGTGCAGCAGCGATTACCGGTCTTTTCGATACTCCAGATACGCTTCCAGATCCATTTCGCTTTCACCAAGGAGATCGGCCATCCGGGCTAGGTATTCCTGCAAAAGGCTTTTTGCGCCGTTTATAATCGCATTGTCGATCAACGCATCGAGAATCCGGTTGAAGTGCTGCGCGAGCGATTGTTGCTTCGGCATGGCCCACAGCCAGCCTTCTTGCACAAGGTAATGATCTTTGTACAGATTGTATGCTTCGATCAGTGCACGGTTTTGTGTGGCATTGGTGGCATTTCCAAGGTATGGCGGGCTGGCAAAGGCACGATAATAGGCATCTTCGAAGGCGTGGACATCCACATAGCAGGGTCCTACGAGCATTCTGTAGTCATTGTCAGCGTATTCGATGATGATCTGGTCGCGACTGAATTCGCTGAGATTTTTACGCAGTTGATAAATGGCTGTCTGCAGGTTGATCAACGCTTTGTCGGTCGGCTTGTCCGGCCAGAGACTTTCGCAGATCTGGTGCTTGCTGACAGGCTTGTTAAGATAGGTCAGAAGATAGGCAAACAGCTCAGCCGATTTACTGCGCTTCCACTTCAGCGTCTTCTGACCATGATAAACGACCAGTTTACCGAAAAGTTCGATCTGCAGCAGGTTAGCCTGCCTTGATCGCAGGATGTAGCGCTGTTCTGTGCGGCTGAGCAGGATCTTGTCGAGGGTTTTCAGCAGGCGCTCCTGATTGAATGGCTTGAGCAGATAATCCTGGACTTCCAGATCAAAAGCCTCTGCCGCATACTGATTGAAACTGGTCGTAAAGACAATCTTGATCTGCGGGTTGATGCTCTTGAGCCGGCGTGCCAGCTCCAGTCCGGACATTGCGGTCAGCTGGATGTCCAGAAATGCCAGGTCGATCTGTTTTTTTGCAGCCATTTTCATGACGGCGTCCGGATCACTGCAGATATGACAGCTCAGGGCTGGATCATATCTGTGAATGGCAGACAGCAGCATCTTGCGGCTGCGCTCATCTCCTTCAGTGATCACAATATTCATGGTCTGCTCCCGCTGTATCCTCCTGATGTTTGACCCTCAGACACACACCATGCTGATTCTGGAATATCCGGCATTCAGGTCAGCACGGATCCTGGCATGGGCATGTTTTGAATATGCCGTAACATATCGCTTAATTTTACTACACTTTCAATATTAAAATCAAGGCCGTTTTAAAATATGGCTTTTAATATTCATATCTGATGTAACTGAATTAAAATGACGGCCGCTAAAGCCGTCATCCTGTGAAAATGAGATGAGATGGACTGGCGTCAGCCGGTGAACCAGGACACGCCGGCAGCAAAGATGCGCTGGTCCTTCTCGCCGGGGATGTTGCGCATCAGGTGCGGGCCGTACCGCTCTGAATGGCCCATCTTGCCGAAGATGCGGCCGTCGGCACTCGTGATGCCTTCGATGGCGGCCATCGAGCCGTTGGGATTACAGTCGGTCAGCCTGCAGGGCAAACCGTCCGGCCCGACATACCGGGTGGCTATCTGGCCGTTTGCACTCAGCTGCCGGATCAGGTCCGGCGGTGCGACAAATCGGCCTTCACCGTGTGAGATGGCGATCTGGTGCCTGTCTCCCGGCGTGCAGAACTGCAGCCAGGGGGAGCGGATCGATTCGACACGCGTCGTCACAGTGCGCGACATGTGGCGGCCGATGCGGTTGAAGGTCAGTGTCGGGCTGTCCGCATCCAGGTCGCAAATATGCCCATACGGCAGAAGACCGAGCTTGACAAGCGCCTGAAAGCCGTTGCAGATGCCCAGGATCAGGCCGTCCCTGCGATCGAGCAGGTCATGGATGGCTTCTGCCAGTTGAGGATTGCGGAATGCGGCCGCGATGAACTTGCCGGATCCTTCCGGTTCATCGCCGGCACTGAAGCCGCCCGGCAGCATGATGATCTGGGCTTTGCGGATGCGCCGGCTCATCTCCTCGATGGTTTCCAGAATGGCTTGCGGCGTGTTGTTGCGTACGACCAGAAGATCCGGTTCAGCGCCGGCCAGGCTGAAGGCGCGGGCGCTGTCGTATTCACAATTCGTGCCGGGAAAAACAGGAATAAAAACGGCAGGTCTTGGCTGGCGCCAGGCCTGTTTTGCCATCCGGACTGTTCGGCTTGCGATCTTTTCATTTTTAGAGATCTC
>JAWSUP010000485.1:0-3019 GCA_033549405.1 Bacillota bacterium
CCTTCACTGACACCGCTGCCTGGTCAGTCCGGCAGATCCGGGAGCAACAGCAAGCCGCAGAAGCAGAACTGCAAACCTGTGAGATGCAACTGCAGGAACTGCGCCAAGGTATCAAACAGTACCCAAATCCCGGTATCAAACGCCTGCAGGCTCTGATCGGACAGGAGCTGTTTGCCCGTCACGGCCGCCAGATCCCGGTCTGGATCATCGCAGATGAGCTGGAGATCATAGAGCCTCGCTGGACCGACGCCCTGGAGGGTTATCTGCATACCCAGAAGTTCTATCTGCTGGTGGAACCGGACTGGTTTGAAGAAGCTCTGGCAATCTATGACACAGCCAAACGGCAGCAAAATTTCTATGATATCGGCCTGATTGATATCGAACGCCTGGCCGCCGACAAGCCGGTCAGCCGCCTCGGTTCTCTGGCGGAAAAGCTCCGGACCGACAACGCACTGGTCAGGCTTTTCATCGATTATGTCCTGGGCGATGTCATCTGCTGCGATCAGACAGCCGATCTGCGCAAATACAGGCGGGCGATCACGGACAGCTGCATGCTCTACCAGAACTATGTTGCCCGTCAACTCAATCCGAACTGCTATAAAGACCGTTATATCGGCAAGAGCGCCATCCTGGCGCAGATTGCCGCGCTCGAAGAAAAAGCCAGGCAGCTTGCCCGTTTCATCGCTGAATGCGACAAGACCGCACCCAGATACGATGCCTGGGCATCCCTGGAATCCTTCAGCGAATATGAAACGGGTAGCCTGGCAACGACCATCGGACGGCTGGCTGAAAAAGAAGAACTGTCTGCCCGCCTTAACACGCTAAATAGCGAACTGGCTGGCCTGGACCTGGCCTGGCTCGATCGCCTGATCGAAAAAATCGGTCGTGTCAGGAAAAGCATGGCTGATCTGGAACAACAGAGCAAAGCGGTCACAGCCCAGCGCTACCAGCTGGAAGCCCAGATCGGCCTGGTCCGCGACCGCGAACTGCCTGAACTCAGTCAACAGGTCGAGGCGATCCGGACTGACATCCGACAGCATTATTACGGCGACTGGCTGCAAAGGGAAGCCGAACCGCGCTTCGTGGCCGAATACAAACAGCGTGATACCGGACTGGCCGTACGCAACGCCTTTTACTCACCGCAGAACCGCAGTGAAAGCCAGAGAAAGCAAAAATGGGAACGCGTCCAGACAAGCCGCTCCGACTTTAATCGCCTCTACCAGGCATCGGTCAGCGTAACAGCCGAGTCAAACCGCGATTTCGAACAGCGCCTGGAACGCCTGGAACAGGAAAAACTGCCGGACTATCTCGAGCAGATCCACCAGGCCCAGAAAATGGCCTACGAGCAGTTCCAGTCCGACTTCCTCGGCAAGCTTAAAGAGAGCATTGATGCAGTGACAGACAGCATCCGCGAGCTGAACAGGACACTCAAGGATCGCAGTTGGGGCAACGAGCGATTCCAGTTTGTTGTTGAACCACACCCCAATTACCGGCGCTTCTATGACATGATCATGGACGACCTGTTGATGCAGGGCTACAGCATCACCTACGCCGCTTTCCGGGAAAAACATGGCGCAACCGTCGATGAACTGTTTCGCCAGATCCTCGCAGTCGATGAGGAAACCTCTGGCGATCAGCGCAGCGAGCTGGAACGCAATATCGAATCATACTGCAACTACCGCACGTACCTGCGCTTTGATCTGCACACCATCGACGAAAACAATGAAGTGCAGCGCCTGTCGCGCACGCTGCGCAAAAAGTCCGGCGGCGAAACACAGACGCCCTATTACATCGCCATGCTGGCCGCCTTTGTCCAACTGTACCGGATCGGCGACCGCAACCGCAGTTGCATGCAGCTGATCATTTTCGACGAGGCTTTCAGCAAGATGGACGGCGAACGGATCCGTGAGAGCATTCGCCTGTTGCGCCGGATCGGTTTCCAGTGCCTGATCTCAGCACCGCCCGACAAGATTGCCGACATCGCGCCGCTGGTCGACCGCAACATCTGCGTGCTCAAGGACCAGCACCGCTCATTCCTGGCCTATTTCGACAAAAGTGACATTGACCGCATCGAAGGTGAGCTGGAAGTTGAGAGAGAAATAAGGTTGGATGAACCGGATGAGAATGATAATGGAGATGCAAAAGCATGAGCACAAGCATGAGCACGGATGCGGCTAAGCGACTGCTTGAGCAGCTCCTGAAAAAATACGAAGCCAGCAAAGCATACACACAAGTGGGTGCTGTCCGGCGCCGGATTTTGCTCGATTTTTACCGTGGCGAATTCAAATCCTATGATTATGAGGATTATGAGCAGAAAATCTATATTCACTCACTTGTTCAGGAATTGAAGAAGGATGGCCTGATCGACTTCACCTGGGTTCGCGGCGAAGAGCAGCACATCTTGCATCGTGTCTGGCTTAACCTCGACCAGGTTGACAAGG
Organism: Bacillota bacterium; assembly: GCA_033549405.1. Lineage (GTDB taxonomy): Bacteria > Bacillota > Clostridia > Saccharofermentanales > UBA5734 > JAAYBY01. Next base: position 2,442 of record JAWSUP010000485.1, read on the forward strand.
CTTACGATCGGGCCGGTCTGGTGTCACCAAAAATCGAGGCTGCGGCCGTACTCACCGCCGTCAGCCAGGCAGAGGCAGAATGGCAGAATATCGCCGGTAAAAGGCCGGAGCAGCAGACAACGGGCTGGATCGGCCCGCTGCTGGCCGAGATGCAACAGATTCTGACCCAGCGGCAGCGCCTGATGGCGCCGCTGCCGACGGTGCGCGACCAGGCTTTGCTCCTCCTGGATGCTATCCGGCAGTTGATCCGCTTGTCGACGTCCGGACAGACCGAGCTGGCTGAGCGCGTCTTCAGCCTCCAGACTTATGGTGACAGCAAGACATTTGAGCAACAGGTTCGATCGCGCCTGTGTTCTCTGCTGCGCCGTTACCTGCTGCCGGGCCTTTTAGGTGACTCTTCCGGCCCGATCGATGATTTTGATATCACCGATGATGAGCTGCTGAGCCTTATCGGCCTCGTCCGGGCGCCTGAGATCTTCGAATTCTCCGGGCCACTTCTGGCGACACGCAGGAATCGCCGAATCGACTTTGGCTTTTTTCCCGCCTGCGCCACGTTGAGTTCCGCCGAGCTGGCTGAT
>JAWSUP010000486.1:0-3006 GCA_033549405.1 Bacillota bacterium
GCCCAGAGCGGTTTGTTTGTGACAGACCGCACCTGGCTGATGACCCGGCGGATCTGACCGGCATCGCTGCCGATCAGCATGCAGCCTTCCCTGACATTGGGGCATGAAAGGTTCAGCTCGATCGCATCGACCGGCGTATCGTTCAGGCGGCGGCACATCTCGACATATTCATCAGGCGCATGTCCGGCCACATTGGCGATCACGCCACAACCCAGTGTCCGCATGTAAGGCAGTTCCTCTTGCAGGAAAGCTGTTAAGCCCGGATTCTGCAGTCCGACACTGTTGAGCATACCGGCGGTGGTCTCGGCCACGCGCGGCGGCGGATTGCCGACTCGGGGCAGCAGGGTCAGGCCCTTGCTGCATATGCCGCCAAGCTGTGACAGGTCGTACCAGACAGCCATTTCCCGGCCGAAACCGAAAGTGCCCGAAGCAGCCATGACCGGGTTATTCAGAGTCAGTGTACCGACCTTGACCTGCGTCGTTACCATACGACCACCCCCGCATCGAAAACAGGTCCGTCCACACAACAGCGCTGATAGTTATCCTCGCCGTCACCCTTTTGCCCGTCCTGGCGGATTTTACAGGCACAGACCAGGCAGACGCCGATGCCGCAGGCCATCCGCTCTTCCAGGGATACCTGGCAGGACAGGCCGTGCTGCCGGGCCGTCAGCGCAACCGCCTGCATCATGGGTCGCGGACCACAGGTAAGGATGGCTGTATCCGGAACCGGATCGATCGATTGCAACAATTGCTCCAGCGCTTCGGCCGCATGCCCGGGTACATCGAGGTCGCCTGCATCAGCTGCAAAGAGCGTACGACAGCCCAAATGTGTGTATTCTTCCCGCAGCACACTCTCGTCTTTGGAGCGATAGCCGCAGACAGCCAGGGCGTCAATCCCGTTTTCCCTGCAGACCTGCTGGACAAAAAACAATGGGAATACGCCGGTTCCGCCCCCGACCGTGATGATTCTTTTATAGCCATCCAGAGTAAAACCGTGACCCAAAGGGCCAAGGACCGTCAAGGTTTCGCCGGTGTGCCGCCGGGCCAGCCAGCGGGTTCCCTCACCCTGGATGCGGATACCCAGGCGGATTTGTCCGGTGAGCCGGTCAGCTTCCATAATGCCGATCGGCCGGCGCAAAAAACGGTCGCAACTGATATTGACGAACTGACCGGGCCGGGCAGTCGACGCGATGCGAGGGGCATCGATTGTCAGAACGACTGTCTGGTTGTTGAGCCTGCTGACTGACCGTACGGTTACCTGCTGATCGATCGCTTTGTCAACGAGTTGTGACACGATTCTGCCCTCCTATTTCTTGAGCATATCATTTTGCAGCGGCATCTCGTGCAGCGGCAGGTGGTTCTTGCGCGTCTCGGCCACCAACCCTGCGAAAGTACGGATCTCAAAGGGAATCAGGTCTCTCTCTTTCAAGCCGCGTACCAGGCATTCCGTGACAGCGACCAGTGTGTCCAGCGATGTCACCGTGGCGATGCCGTGCTCGATGGCCCGGCGGCGCAGGCGAAAACCATTAAAGCCGCTGAGCATGGCCGAATGGGTCTCCGTATTGATCAGAAGACCGATTTTGCCCGACTGGATCAGGTCGATAACATTGGGGCTGCCCTCTTCCACCTTGCGCACTCCGTTGCAGGGTATGCCCTGTTTGATCAGATAATTGGCCGTACCGCCGGTCGCATACAGGCTATAGCCCAGTTTGAACAGGCGGTAAGCCATCGGCACCAGGTCTGGTTTGTCGCTGTCGCGAACCGACATCAGGATACCGCTGCCAGGCGCCGGAAAGCGGAAGCCTGATGCCAGGATTGCTTTAAACATCGCTTCACTGTACTGCGTCGAAAGGCCGAGGACCTCTCCGGTGCTTTTCATCTCCGGTCCCAGGCTTGTATCGACATCGTGCAGCTTTTCAAAGGAAAAGACAGGCGCCTTGATCGCATAGACGGCCGGGTAGCGGGCGTAAAGCCCCGTACCATAAGGAAAGTCTGAAAGCTTTGCACCAAGCATGACGCGAGTCGCCACATCGACGATCGGGATCCCGGTCACTTTGCTGATATACGGTACGGTCCTGGATGAGCGCGGATTGACCTCGATGACATAGACATCATTGTTATACAGAATGAACTGGATATTGATCAGGCCGATCACATGGAGGGCCAACGCCAGTTTTTCAGTATGATCAACGATGATGTCGCGGATACGATCCGGTATATAGGCCGGAAAGATCGAAATCGAGTCTCCGGAATGAATGCCAGCCCTCTCCAGATGTTCCATGATCCCGGGGATCAAGACAGTCTGCCCGTCCGATACGGCATCGACTTCCAGCTCGACACCCATGAGGTATTTGTCAACCAGGATGGGGTGCTCCTGCTCGACCAGATTGATGATCCGCATGTATTCAGTCATTTCGGCATCGCTGTAGACAATAGCCATTCCCTGTCCGCCGAGCACATAGGAAGGCCGGACCAGTACAGGATATCCCAGGCTGGCAGCCGCCTCGATTGCCTCACTGGCTGTTCTGACCGTCGTTCCCTGGGGGCGCAGGATACCGCAGCTTTCCACGATGGCGTCAAAACGCTTGCGGTCTTCGGCTGCATCGACATCATCGGCGGAAGTGCCCAGAATCGGCAATCCCATCTCTGAGATGGCTTTAATCAGCTTGATTGCCGTCTGTCCGCCAAACTGGCAGATGGCGCCGTCCGGTTTTTCCAGTTCGATGATTGCCCGTACATCGTCGGCGGTCAGGGGCTCGAAATAAAGCCGGTCGGATGTGTCGAAATCGGTCGAGACTGTCTCCGGATTATTGTTGACAATGATCGCCTCATAACCCATCTCGCGCAAAGCCCAGACTGAATGGACCGAGCAATAGTCAAACTCGATGCCCTGACCGATGCGGATCGGGCCGGATCCCAAGACCAGAACCTTGCGTCGGCTGGTGGGTATCGCTTCGTTGACCGTGTCGAATGAAGAGTAGAAATACGGTGTGACCGCAGCATATT
>JAWSUP010000487.1:0-2971 GCA_033549405.1 Bacillota bacterium
AGCTGCATTGCTTCCGGTCCAATCACCTATACTGAGTTAACCCGATAGCCACATTCTTTTATTCAGGATGAACGAAACAGACAAACCAGGATTGATCCGTCTATTGACGTTGCAGTGACCTGTGACCTATGATAATTGTATAACACAAGCCATATCGGGAAAAGAGGAACCAGATTGATCAAATTTGCTGTTGGCTATCAATTGCCTGAGGGCGATGAAGAACCACTGACAGAGGTTGTCCGCCACTATCGCGAACACATCGCCGAAGTTTATTTTTCCTGGCTGGATCAGGCTTCCGGACGGTCCTCGTTGATCAACCGGCGCGGTATGGTCAACTGGTCAGGACAAGAACGCATGGAGCAGGATCTGTTGGAACTCCGCAAAATGGGGATCAGGCTGGATCTTCTGTTCAACGCGAACTGCTACGGCGGTAAAGCCCTGTCGGAATTTCTGTCCAACAATGTCTGCTCAACAATCGATCATATCGGAACCGTAGCCGGCGGCCTGGAAATCGTCACGACGACATCTCCGGCCATTGCCCATATCATCAAAGAGAATTTCCCTGATATCGAAGTCAGGGCTTCGGTCAACATGCGGATTGGCACCATCAAGGGTATGCAGTACATGGCCGATCTGTTTGATTCATTTTATGTCCAGCGCGAATTCAACCGTGACCTTGACTACATTCGAGAACTTCTGAGCTGGACAAAGGAAAACGGCAAGGGCCTGTACATGCTGGCGAACAGCGGCTGCCTGATCCACTGTTCCGCACAGTCTTTCCACGACAACCTGGTCGCGCATGAGCAGGAAATATGCGAGACGGTGAACATGAGCGGCTGGACGCCCTATGCCTGCTGGAACTATTACAAAGACCCCAAAAACTGGGTGTCTTTCCTGCAGAACACCTGGGTGCGCCCCGAAGATCTTGATCAATATGACGGCCTGTTCCCGGTCGTCAAACTGGCGACGCGCATGCACGCCCGGCCTGGAATGGTGATCGGCGCTTATGTCCGACGCAAGCATTATGGAAACCTGCTGGATCTGTTTGAACCCGGCTTCAGCCCTGCCTTCGCGCCATGGATTGTCGACAACACGCTTTTTCCCGAAGACTGGTTCGCCGTCACATCGACCTGCGACCGGCGCTGTCACGCCTGCGGCTACTGCGGCCAGGTGCTGGACAAGGTCCTGCGCAACATGGAAGACGCCTGAAAGCAGTCCCTGCCAGTCTTAACAACTGCGGCTGATATGACCGCCAAAATCAATGCCCGGACCTGTGAAAAAGCGATGCCAGTCCCGCTCTTCATGCCAGCGGCATAGATGGTACGTTCGTTGATGTTTATCGCCGGTTACTTGCATCCAGTCTGACAGCATCTCACGGCAATTGTGCAGCGTGGTCCGGTATTCTGGATGATTGACCAGATTTCTGGTCTCATGGGAGTCGATCCGCAGATCATACAATTCATCTTGACAGCACAGATTGTATCCGTATTTGATCCCGTCGCGCGTCACGAGGGTCCTTTGCGCAAATGCAGCATCACCCAAACCATGAAATTCAGTAACTACATATTCGCGCCATGGGCTGTCTGTACTGTCTGATAGAAGCGGCAGCAGCGAATGGCCATGGCGCTTTGCGTCACCTGCCGGAGCGGAAGCCAGATCTATAATCGTCGGGTAGATATCCGCCAGGGAAACCAGTTCCTTGCGGACAGCTTGCTTATAATCTAGGCCACTGACAATGCAGGGAATCCGGTGTGTTTCTTCAAAATGATGCCAGCCCTTGTCGACCAGGCCGCCATGGCTGCCCAGAGTTTCCCCGTGGTCCGAGGTGAAAATAATGACCGTGTCATCATACAGACCGCTGGTTTTCAGATAATCAACCAATCGGCCGATTTGCTCATCGATCATCGTGGCATAGGCGTAATAATAACGAAGCATGCCGGCCCAGTCTTCCCAGGCAAGCAATTCATGGTGCGGATGGATTTTCATCTGGTGCGGACCTGGAATGGCTCGGGATGCCCAGCTGTAATTTGGCCAGGGCGGTATTTCTGCTTTTCGATATCTTTCCAGATATTCTGTGGTCACATAATAAGGAATATGCGGGCCCCAATAATTGTGCCACATAAAAAACGGTTTATCCGACTGACGGAATTGCTCCAGCAATGCGATGGTCTGTTCAGTCAGAAAATAGGCCATCGTTGATTCAATCGGTCCCTCAAGCTCTCCAGCCAGGAAGATCCGTTTTGTTTTTTCTGACCATGGCTTAACCTGATGGGTCAATCCCCGGCTGCGCAGATACTCCAGATAGATCTTGTAGTGGTGGCCACCGCCGCCATGACCGGGAAAATCGTTACCGCTGAAGCCTACATCCGAAGGCACGCAAGAATGATTTGGCAGACCGGTGATTCTTTCACGTTCCAGGTCAGTGCCAAGATGCCACTTGCCATTATAGCCGATCTGATAGCCTGCCGCCTGAAGACGGCGGCTCAGCAGATCCGGCGCATCCGCCAGTTCGCTCCGGTTGCATCCCAGTTCATGCAGATTGGTTGTCACGCCATGAGAATGAGGATATTGACCGGTGATGACTGACGCCCGGGCCGGACTGCAGAGCGGGCATGTCGTGTAGGCGTTCTCAAAGCGGACACCCTCTGCTGCCAGCCGGTCTATATTTGGCGTCTGGCAGGGTGTGGCGCCATAACAGCCTGCCGCCGACAGCCGATGCTGATCCGTCATGATCAATAATATGTTCTTGCGTCGTTCCATATCCGTATCCATCTATCTTTTGGATAGAGCAAACAATATCAGTTGCTCTGACTGTCTGTCATAATTAGCATCAGTTAGCCTTTAATAGAACCGATCATGACACCCTTGGCGAAGTACTTCTGGATAAACGGATACACCATCAGGATCGGCACGGTTGCGACGACGATGAAGGCATACTTCAAAAGGTCGGACATGCCCTGGAGCTTGCGGA
>JAWSUP010000488.1:0-2969 GCA_033549405.1 Bacillota bacterium
GCAGCTTACAATGGAATCAGGTTGAATTTCCGAATTTTTCTATTCAGCAAGCCGGCTATTATCCTCTGGTCGATCGTCTGGGCGGACCGGCATACCTGTCGGATGCGCCGCATCTGTATATCAGTGGAACCGATGAGACCTTTTTGCTGCGCGGGTCAGTCAGCCAGATCTATGACGGTCAGCGCTGGTTGCAGGATCCGGATCGGACCTATTATCGTTTCGACAGTCCACTCTGGCAAAGAGAACAGGAAGACACCTACGATCTGAACCGGCCGGACCTCTATTCAGCCGGACTGACCCCTGCACAGTTCAATAAAACCATCAATCTGAGCTGGTCACCAATCGGCTTGCCTACGCGGACTTTGTTTACAGCAGGAAAGCCATTGCGCGTCTCGCTGGCGCAGCCCGATCCGTTTTTGGCATATTTCCGGCCGTCCGGCCAACTGTTCAGCAAGCACTGGATCCAGCCAGAACAGTGGGTTGTGATGACCGGACGCATCCTGAGGACTGACCAAAAGAATTTTGCAGAGATGGTCGGTAAGATCCAGGCGGTATTGGAGCCTGATGAACGAGAGATCTCCGATTATGTCCGGTCGCGTTATCTGCAGTTGCCTGACCTTGCTGAATACAGGCAAAATGGCCTTTTACAGCAACTGGTGGATTCACTAACCTCCGAACTGGCCGACCCATACGAAAAAGTGCAGGCTCTGAGGTATTATTTGATGACAACAGCCACATATAATCTGATCGTGGCCATACCGCCGGAAGATGTGGACTTTGTCACCTGGTTTCTCCAGACAGGTGAGGGGTACTGCGTTTATTTTGCGACCGCCCTGACCATGTTGAGTCGCCTGGCTGGTATTCCGGCCCGGTATGTCGAAGGATATTATGTACCGCCAGGCAACCAGGGTGCGACACGCGTTTTAACCGGTCAGCAAGCCCATGCCTGGACGGAGGTTTTCCTGGCGGGAATCGGCTGGATCACAGTCGATGCGACGCCCGGTAACAGCAATCCGCAACCCGACCTGACCCCCGGCGTGACACCTGGCGTCAGCCCGGGCGTAACAGTAACGCCGCTGCCAACTCCTGAACCGACGCTTGATCCAGGTGTAACTGGTCAGCCGAGCTTGAGTCCCGGAGCGGACGATCCAGATAATCCGGATGATCTCATGTCTCCGGTGCGGATTCTGTGGTGGCTTTTGCTCATCCCGCTATTGCTCGGTGCTGTCCTGTTGTGGCGCATACGCAGGTTAAAGCGCCATCACGACCCCATCTATATTGCAAAAAAACTACCGGATCAACGGCGCAGAATCCTCTTCTATTGGTCTGAGATCAAGGTTTTGTTGCACGCGCTCAACCAGGATCGCCAGATCGGGCAGACTCCAGACCAGTTCCTGTTGGCCTTGACAGGTCCCGATGGCTGGCTTGCCGGCAGGGAAGACCTGGTGAAGAATGCTGCTGCAGGCCTGGACCAGGTCCTTTACAGCACGATTCTGCCTTCGGACGAGGTTCGCACCAGTCTGACAATGATCTACGATATCCTCGAGCAGACGCTCCGACAGAACCGCGGCCTCTTGCTGTGGCTGTTGCGCGCATGGCAGAGTTCACCGCCCTCTGATGACGGACAGGCCGATCGTTTTGTGATATCATAGGAGCAGTTCCGCACGCCTGTCGGGCGGAAATTTCATTTACGGGAGTGACACGATACGTGCCTAAGATTGACCAGGCTGAAATGGATCGCCAGCAACGTTATATGGAGCAGGTTGGCCAATGCCTTGCCGCATACCGCAGTGAAACCGGTTTTGCCAGGCGTTACTGGATGCATACATATGGCTGCCAGCTCAATGAGAATGACGGTGAAAAAATCGCCGGAATCCTGGATGAGATGGGCTATAATCCAGCGCTTGAAGCAAGGGAGGCCGACCTGATCATACTCAATACCTGCAGTGTCCGGGAACATGCCGATGATCGACTGTTCGGCAACCTTGGCGGTCTCAAGAACCTGCGGCAGGAACGGCCTGACTTGTTGATAGCCGTCTGTGGCTGCATGATGAAACAAGCAGAGCATGTAGCCCGGATCGAACGCAGCTTTTCTTTTGTTGACCTTGTCTTCGGTCCTCAGGACATTTACCGTCTGCCGGAACTGCTGTACCACCGGCTGACGGAAGAGAAGAAGCAGTATATGGTTGGCGATGACGATGTGATGGTCGAAGGGTTGCCCATCCATCGGGCCCGCCGTTTTCGGGCATTGTGTTCTATCATGTATGGCTGCAACAACTTCTGTACCTATTGCATCGTACCCTATACGCGTGGCCGGGAGCGCAGCCGCACACCTGACGATATCCTGGCTGAACTGCGGCAGTTAGCCGGCAGCGGGTACCGTGAAGTGATGCTCTTAGGCCAGAATGTCAATTCATACGGCCAGGATCAGCAAAAAATGGAGACGCCGGATCAGCTGGCATTTGCCAGTATCAGTGATTTTGCCGATCTGCTGGCAGCAGCGGCCGGGCTCGGTTTTTACCGGATCCGTTTCATGACGTCGCATCCCAAGGATATATCGGAAAAGCTCTTGCGTGTCATGGCCGACAACCCTGTCATCGAGCCGCACTTGCACCTGCCGCTGCAAAGCGGCAGTAATGCGGTCCTGAACAGAATGAACCGGCAGTACACCCGCGAGCAGTACGTCGCTATCGTCACCAGAGCCAGATCGCTCATGCCCGGACTCGCCTTGTCGACAGACATCATTGTCGGTTTCCCGGGAGAAACGGAAGCAGACTTCGCCCAGACACTTGACCTGATGGAGCGTGTCCGCTTTGACAGTGCCTTTACTTTTCTGTTTTCCAGGCGAACCGGCACTCCGGCTGCTAATATGACCGATCAAGTAGATCCGGCTGTCATGCATGAGCGGTTCGACCGCCTGACTGAAATGCAATACCGGCATTCACTGACATCGAACCAACGGCGTGTCG
>JAWSUP010000489.1:0-2966 GCA_033549405.1 Bacillota bacterium
CCGGTATCGTTGGCCTGGGATTCTTTTTGCCGTCATAGAGCGGCGGAAAGACATGGATCCATTCCTGTTCTGTAACTGCTCCCAATGTGTTGTTATCCAGGAAGTACTGGCCATGGCAGAAAGCGGTGACGACGCCGTTATAAAAATGCTGGTTCAGCTCGCTGGTGCCAATAGACAGATAGTCGGGATGCAGCAGGCCATCTGTGTAGGCGTTGGCCCAGAAAGTCACGAAGTCCTTGCAGTTTTGGGTCAGGTAGTTGGCTGTCCACTCCTGGTTGGCTTCATTCCACAGGCCTGGCTTATCGGCAACACCAAGGAAAGAGCCAAGCATCCAAATGTTGTTGTTTCTGCCGATTGCATACTGGTCGTCTTTACCTTGCTTGAGCACAGTGAACATCTCGTAAAGCTCATCAAGGCTCGCAAGGTTGCCGTAATCAAAACCTTCAGCATCGAGAATGTCCTTGCGGACACCTAAAGCCCTGATACCACTGCCTGGCTCCGGTGCATTTATGTAGGTGGGAGAGATGTACATGGCGCCTGAAGGGGCTGTCGCAAAAGGCAGCGTATCGTACCAGTCATCACATATGGCTTTAAAGTTGGGCATGTAATCCATGTACTGGTAATAGTCGGCGAATATGCCTCTGTCGCCCGCTTCGTTGATGTCGCTAACCGCTACACCACGCCAGGTGGCGATGTCCGGCAAATTAAGCGTGCTGAACATAACCTTGAATTTCTCTTCGTAACCTTCGAGGTCAATGATCTCCACAGCGAGCTTGAGTCCGAATGTTTCCTGGATAAAGAGATCAAGGGGGGAGCCAGCCCAGTTGACCTGATCCCAGGATCGCATCGTAAAGCTGACCTCATCGATGGTCATGGGTGCTTCGGTAGTCGTTTGAACAGTCGTCTTTGCAGTCGTCTGAGTCGTCGTCTGAGTCGTCTGTGATCCCTGCGGTGCGCATGCGGCCAGACCGATGATGAGCATCGCGCTGAGCAATGTGCAGAGAATTCGTTTCCAATGATACCTCATAGTTACTCCTCCTGCTAATTATATTCCAATCGCCATATTGCTGCGGCGAATGGTTATCCTTTTATCGAGCCGACCAGCGTACCTTTTACGAAATATTTCTGGATAAATGGATACGCCAGCAAGATCGGACCAAGGCTTACAATAATAGCTGCCATTTTGATTGCCTCCGCAAGGCCACCCGTTGCACCTTGATCCAGACCCGCTCTCATAAATACTGGATTTCGGGCGAAATCTTCGAAATTAGAATTGACAATCAAAGTTCTCAGGTAGTTTTGCAGCGGCAGAAGATCCCTTTTATTGAGATAGATCAGCCCGGTGAAAAATTCGTTCCAGATTTCGACTACAGAAAACAATGCGATGGTGGCAAGAATGGGTTTAGATAAAGGCAGGATAATCCGCAAGAAGATTTGAAATGCGTTGCCTCCGTCGATCTCGACCGACTCGATCATTGAATCGGGGATGTTTTTAAAATTTGTTCTGAATATGATAATACTCCAGGCGCCGACCGCGCCTGGAAGCACCATGACCCAAATGGTGTCGAGCATGCCCAGCTTATTGATCAACAAATAAGTGGGGATGAGTCCACCGCTGAAAAACATCGTGATGGTGAAATAGATGGTCAAGAGCTTTTTGCCGTAAAAATCCTTTCTGGAAAGGGGATAGGCAGCCATGGTGTTGAGCAGCAGTATCAAGAAGGTGCCCAGCACCACGTACAGGATGGTGTTCCTGTAAGACTGCCACAGATATCTGTTGAGGGCTGTAATTTTATAAGCAGTCAGGTCAAAGCCCACGGGAAACAAAACAACCTGCCCAAGGGAAACTGCCCGCGGATTGCTGATGGATACGCTGAACACATAAACCAGCGGGTAGAGCATGGTGAATGAGAAAAGAATCAACGCAAAGATATTGAAAAAATCAAAAACCTTTTCGCCTGGCGTTTTTTTGATAAAAGGATTAGCCATCAGATCGTCTCCTCTTTTTGCTGCTTTCTACCACAGACTCGTTTCTCCTATGGCGCGGGCGATTCTGTTGACAACAATCACCAGAATCAGTGAAATCAATGAATCGAATAACCCGATTGCTGATGCATATGACGGATTAGTCCCCTGAATCCCTTGTCTGTAAACATAAGTGGAAAGAACGTCAGCTGTCTCATAGACGGCTTCGTTATACATCAGCAGAACAGTGGTGGCGCCAACCTTGACAATACTGCGCACGCTCAATATCAGAAGGATGACGATCGTGCTGCTGATCCCCGGCAAGGTGATGTGCCATGCCCGCTGGAAACGGCTTGCGCCTTCGACATGCGCCGCTTCGTACAATTGGGGGTCGATGCCGTTCAGCGCTGCCAGATAGATGATGGACCCCCACCCAATGCCAGACCATAGTGAGAGTGTCACATAGAGGCTGCGAAACCACTTCGGACTGACCAGAAAGTTTATTTTGTTGAACCCCAGCGACTTCAAGATCGTATTGGCAACACCACCATCGACTGCCACTACTTTGAACAGGATGCCTACGATAATGACAGTGGAAAAAAAGTGAGGCAGGTAAGAGATGGACTGGATTGATCGTTTCAGCTTGACATTGGTCAACTCGTTCAGCAGCAGCGCCAGCACAATAGGCGGCCAGAAAGTCCAGATCAGGCGCAGAAAGCCGATCATAAAAGTGTTTCTGACCACCCGAAAGGCAAAAGGATCCTTAAAAAACCTGATGAAATTATTCAGTCCAACAAATGGGCTGCCTGCGTATCCATCCAGCGGGCTATATCTCTGAAAAGCAATGATGATGCCATAGATGGGAATATAATGAAACACAAAAATAATCACGACGGCCGGAAGCACCATGAGATACATGGATGGGTTTCCAGAGATTGCTTTGATTAAGGTGATAGTATAGATAAGGATTGATTAGGATATGCCTATGCGCTATACTGATT
>JAWSUP010000490.1:0-2958 GCA_033549405.1 Bacillota bacterium
AATCGAACGGCCGGCGCTGCCACATGATGTCCCTGCCACATCGTTTGCCCTTGCCCCTGTTGCCGGAGCCCGCGCCCTGATGCTGGTGTCCGACAGCAAATATGGTTTCCGGGGAACGTCCGAAGGACTGGCTATAACACTGATCCGCTCCAGCATCGACCCTGACCCCTGGCCGGAGATTGGCGAACACCGGATCCGGATCGGGATCGCACTGGTCGATGACAACCGGTCGGCACCCGGACTTTGTGCGCGTGCATTCAACCACCCCATGCATGTGCTGCCTCTGCAGCAGGGACAGCAGGGCAACTGGCCGTTGCAGCATTCTCTGTTTTCACTGCAGGGTGAAGGCGTCTTCCTGTCGGCAGTCAAGCAGTCGGAAGAATCCGGTTCACTGGTCATCAGGCTCTATTCTGTCAGCGACCAGGCTGAGGCGGTTCGCCTGTCGTTCTGGCAAAAACCAGCCCAGGCGGTCTTGTCCAACCTGATGGAACAACCTTTACCAGACCAGGAGAACCAGCCGATCATCGATGGCCCCTCAGTTCGCCTGGTCATGAAACCGTACAGCTTGCAGACTCTTTGCATCACATGGTAATGTATAAGCATGAATAGCAGTAAGTATGATAACAAGCTAATATACAAAGAATAATGAACGGGAGAGTGAACCGAATTGCCCTATTATGAATTACGCTGTGAGAACTGCCGGACAGAATTCAACGTGAAGGCTTCGATCCAGGAGCGGACGGAGAAAAACATCCGATGCCCTGCCTGTGCATCTCAGGATCTGGAAACCGTATACCGCAAAGTCAATATTCTCCGCTTCAAAGATAAAGACTGCGATGTCTGTCCGGCGCCCGGTGCGATGAGCAGCGGTGGATGCTGCGGCGGGCAGTGCCGCCACGGTCATTGAACAAAGCATGCTGTGTCCGTGAAGCGCGGACATTTTCTGGCTGAAACACTTGACAGGCTCAGCTTGAGCGCCTATGATGTTCTCAACAAGACCATGAAGGGGAGAGTACGTCGGACAGGGATATAACAGCCCCTGAAGGGTTGTTAAATAATAACTTGCTCAATAAATTTCCCGTGACATTGACCAGAATCGCCAATGTCACAGGAAAATGACCAAGTAAATTCTTAACAGCCCCTGAGATCTCGCTCCAGAGAGTTTCCGGACGGCCGAGGCATCGTTGAAAAACAACATGCAAAAAGCCTGCGCTGAGAGGAAACGCCTGATCGTCGACCGAACATGACCCTGGAGTCTGGGTGACTGAATCCGCCTGCGGGTTGAGGTTGCTCCGGCAGATGACCGTTATATCATCAGGGTATAAGCCGAACCACAAACGGCCGTACCTGGTAAGGCCGACAGCGTGAGCTGCCGGTGAAGCGGAGTGGTACCACGGGTCTATCGCCCGTCTCCTGCAACAATATAGCAGGCGGCGGGTTTTTTATCGCCGCCATCCCATGAAGGAGGCGATTTTTATGAATCCTGTTTTGATCGGCGGTGCCTGGCCTTATGCGAATGGTTCTCTGCATATCGGGCAAATTGCAGCACTGCTGCCAGCCGATGTTCTGGCCCGCTACTTTCGACTGAAAGGACATCCGGTCCTCTATGTGTCGGGGACGGACTGCCACGGCACCCCCATTACCGTGCGCGCCGACCGCGAGAAGGTATCCCCGCATGCTATCGCTGACCGTTACCATCGCGAATTTACCGATGTTTTTACGCGCCTGGGCTTCTCATATGATTGCTACAGCCGGACAGACAGTCCGAAGCATCATCGCCTGGTTCAGGCGGTTTTCCTGAAATTGCTGCAGAAAGGCCTGCTTGAAAGAAGAACCGTCAAGCAGGTTTACTGTCCGTCCTGCAACCGTTTTCTACCAGACCGCTATATCGCCGGCCAGTGCCCGCACTGCGGTGCAGCCGCCCGCGGAGACCAGTGTGACGCCTGCACCAGTCTGCTCAATCCGGAGGACCTGCTTGATCCAACCTGCCAGTTGTGCGGGCAAAGGACCCTGCTTCGGGAAAGCGAGCATTTCTATCTGCGCTTGTCCGAATTCCAGGCACTGCTGGCAGCACAGCTCGATCAGTGTGGTGACAAATATCGGCCCAACGCGCGTCAGGAAACAGCGCGCTACCTGCGTGAAGGGCTCCAGGACAGGGCAATCACACGCGATCTGGACTGGGGCATCCCGGTTCCTCTGCCCGGATATGAGAACAAAAAAATCTATGTCTGGGTTGACGCTGTCCTGGGTTATCTGTCCGCCAGTCAGATATGGGCTGAGCGAACAGGTTGTGACTGGCGCCAATTCTGGGCTCAGGGGGCTCAAGCCTGGTATGTCCATGGCAAAGATAACATCGTCTTTCATACGCTGATCCTGCCGGCACTGCTGGACGGATTCGATCCAGAACTCAAACTGCCTGACCGCATCGTGTCTTCTGGCTATCTGACCCTGGAAGGACAGAAAATCTCGACCAGCCGCAACTGGGCTGTCTGGGCTGCAGATCTTCTGGACACCTGCCCGGCTGACAGCATCCGCTACTTTCTGATCAGTAATAACCCTGAAAGGCGCGATGCCGATTTTTCGCTGCAGGCGTTTTTGGCCAGCCATAACGGAGAATTGGTTGGGGCTTTCGGCAACCTTGTTCACCGGACCTTTGCATTTGTCAAAAAACACCGGGATGGCTGTACGCCCAATGAACTGTGCGATCCGGCCATTCGCAGTTCGATCGAAAAGACCTACAGCGACTGTGACGCACTTTTTGCCGGCGCTCAGATCAAGAAAGCGCTGGAACGTATTTTTACACTGGTTCGTGAGCTCAACCGCTTTTTTGACCAGCGCCAGCCGTGGCGTACCCGGCACGACGACCCGGACGACTGTGATCGGGCTATCGCGACCTGCCTGCATGGCGTCGTCAATCTGGCGCAGTTACTTGACCCTTTCTTGCCTTTTTCGTGTGCC
>JAWSUP010000491.1:0-2955 GCA_033549405.1 Bacillota bacterium
TCCGGCTCGATCCACTGCCAGGTCAGATAGCCATCGAAGGAAGCCGCGTGCGGCTCCGCGTTGCATTCTGTCGTGAAGGCGCGGTCGGCGGGCTTGTTACGGTTCAGCTCGCGCATCAGCGCCTGGTAGCTCTCGTTCCACCAACTGCCGCCACCCGGCAGGTGGTTGTGGCTTCTGTCACAGCAGAGGTTCTGCGATGCGGCTGCGACCTGATCGATATAGACCGCTTTCACACCAACTTCACGGAACAGCCGGTCTGTGATGCTTTTGAGCTCGCGGACCCAGAACCAGGATGAGGGGCACATAACGGCCAGGCGGCACAGACGGCCGTCCGGTTCGTGGGAGGCATAGCTTTCCGTCATGACAGATCCATCCAGGTGTTTGGCCGCATGGGGCAGGGCTTCGCTGGTAAAGCGGAAATCCTCATCGCGCTTATCCAGCGTGTCCCAGAGCCGGCCGTTGATATAGGGCATAACCTGGACATCATTTTCCTGCAGTTCCCGGACCCCGTCGGCAAATCCAGCCTCAATGGGAAAATAGTGCGGAAAGTCATTATTGAAGGGGATCCAGTGCCAGTTGTAGACATGGTAGCCGATGGGCACACCAAGCGCCTGGCGCAATTTAACCGGCAAGTCGATCCAGTCGCGCGGTCCTGGCGGTGTCGCGGGCCGGATGCTGACCGGGATGGGTTCTTTGTCGGGATTGCCGTTGGGCAGCCAGTCCATGATCCAGAAAGGCAGTTCGCGGAACCAGTCTGGCGAGTCGGGCCTGCCCTGCAAGGCCTTATCCGGCAGCCAGTTGGCCATTGCATGGACGAAATCGCGATAAATGACGGCAGCGTCGTACCAGTCGCCGCTGAAGAGCTGCCAGACCATCTGACCCGGTAAAGACCAGCTGTTGGCCCCGTCGCCGAGTCCAACAGCCGGACAGGAAAAGCGGATGCGTCCCAAATCGCTGCCGGGCAATGTCGTTCCGGCCAGATCTTTGCGGCAGCCGTCCGGATCGTGGGCGCCGCAGTACAAACCGTTCAAACCAGTCATTTCAGGCCGATAGACGGCATACCAGGGCATCGCCAGCGTGTAGGCCGGATAGATGGCCGCGAGATGGCTGCCGTGACGGACTGCATCCTGATGCAGCACACCCGATGCTTTGGGCACGACCATGTCCCAGTTGCCTTCACGGAATGGCAGTATGGGGAAGTCACAGGAAAGGACACTGATGCCGGGGTGGTTGTTGAGGACATGAACCTGCCATTCAATCCTGTTCTGATCAGGCCGGCTGGTTGCCGTGACCTGGATGGAAAAGTCATTGATGTGATGCCGGTCGATCAACGGATTGCAGAAGTCGAAGACACTATAATCGTCCTGTTGGTCGACTGTGACAGACTGCCAGCCTGCATCGGATGACAGATGGCTGACCTGGCCGTCGCGCAGATCAAGGGCCTGCAGGGTGAAAAGCGGTTGGGAAGGTCCGTTCTTGTAGACTGACAGGGCGCCGCCGACGGCGGCCAGACGCACGCCGGTTGGCTGATGCAAAAGGTCGACATCCAACGAACCGGCGGTCAGCCGGATGGTCTCAGTTGCAGAAGCATCATCGGGAACCGCAGAAGGTGCCGCGGATCCGGGCAATACGCCGCTTGCTGCCAGCGTGTCCCGCAGCTTTACGGCCGACTCCATATCCTGCCAGGGCGTTAGGCTGATCCAGGCAGACAGGGGTGTTTCTGCGCTGAAAAGCCGGATGTCATCTGTGAGCCCAAGCAGATCGGTAAAGGCTGCCAGCCTGGTATGCTCCTGACTGGGCGCCAGCGTGATCCGGCCAGTGTTGCAGAGCGTCAGTGCCGCCTGTTCTTTATGCAGGCAGACAAAATCGCGAAAAGACAGCGGTTCAGTCATGGCATCGATAGTGCCGCTCCAGGCAGGCAGTCCGGCGTCGAATTGAACCAGATCAGACCCGGTGATGTTCAGGTCCAGCCACTTGAGCTGATGAACCGGGAATGGCGTTGTCCCCTCAAACCAAGTCTGCACATGGATAGCCTGGTTGCTTTCCAGCCAGTCCAGCCTGTAGTGGCAAAACAGCGGATCAGCGGCGCCGGGATTCAGCAGCGTCGTCAGAAGGACCGTCTGCCGGCCGGCTGAACTGCTCTGGTTGACCGTTGTCCTGTCTGTGAAAAATGAGCACTGCCCGGGGTTGCCATAGAGGTTTGTGAAAAATAACCACTGCGCGGGATTGCTGTAAAGGTTTGTCCGTCCCTGTTGCACCGGATTGGCACAGCCGTCCTGCAGCGCGGCTTCGAAGACGAACCCGTCCCGATAACGGATGGTCAGGTTCAGTCCTCCGGCGAGCGGGTCTATTCTTCCTGTGATCGTCTGTTCTTTGCTTTTCCAGGTAAAACCGTTTTCTTTCATGTGCGTCCTCCTTTAGAGGCTGTTAAGCAATAACTTGCTCTATAGATTCCCTGAAAGATTGATCAGATCCATCAATCTTTCAGGGAAAAGAGCAACTAATTTCTTAATGGCCTCATAGATGTTCCAGGCTTTGCAGAGCGGCTCTCACATAGCCGTCGCACGCCTTGAGAGCTTCATTTGCCTGCGCCCGTGAAGCGCCGGACAGTTCCATGACGATTGCGAGTTTGAGAGATCCGTCTGTATCTGCCAGCAGGCTGCGTGCCCGTTCCGGATCCCGGTTGCCGGTCGCTTCGGCAAAAATGCGCAGCATGCGATTACTGAGTTTCGTGTTGAAGCCGCGCACATTGACCATAAGGTTTTTGTAGACATGGCCCATCCTGACCATCGCCAGAGTCGAGATCATGTTGAGGACCAGCTTCTGGGCTGTGCCAGCCTTTAGACGGGTCGATCCCATCACAGCCTCGGGTCCGCTTTCAACTTCGATGGCAACTTCAGCGAACCGGCTGAGCCGGGCGTTTTTATTACAGGACAGGGCGATCGTGCCGGCTCC
>JAWSUP010000492.1:0-2946 GCA_033549405.1 Bacillota bacterium
GGCGGCCGGACTGGCGACGACGTGCGAGGTCCAACTGGCTTATGCCATCGGTGTCGCCCATCCGGTATCGATCACCATCGACACATTCGGCACAGAAAAGGTCGCTGTTGACACGATCCAGGCCTTGGTCGAGAAGCATTTCGACTTGCGGCCGGCGGCGATCATCCGTGACCTGAATCTGCGCAGGCCCATCTACCGTCAGGTCGCCGCCTATGGGCATTTCGGCCGGCCTGATCTGGACTTGCCGTGGGAGCGCACCGACAGGGCAGAGGCGGTGCGGTCTGATGCAGGGCTTTCCTGACAGCAGATCTGACAGCAGACCTTCCGGACGCTTTTCACGCGACCGTGATCAGGAGCTGACGGCCCTCGAGCAGATACCACTGGAAGGGCTGGTCGCCGAGATCATCTATCGCAATGAACAGAATGGCTATACGGTTCTGTCACTCGATGATGAAAACGGACCAACCGTCGTCGGCACTTTTCCCTATCTCGCGCCAGGAGAAAGCGTGCGATTCTTCGGTCGCTGGACTGAGCATCCGGACTATGGCCGGCAGTTTTCTGCAGACCACTATGAACTCGTCGCGCCCAGGACTATGCAGGCCATCGAGCAATATCTGGCCAGCGGCCTGATTAACGGGGTTGGCAAAGCGCTGGCCCGGCGACTTGTCCGCGAATTTGGCCTCGACACGCTGGATATTCTGCGCGAACAGCCGGAACGTGCTGTCACAATCAAGGGCATCAGTCCCAAAAAGGCGCAACACATAGCCGATCAGCTGAAGGAAAAAAAGGATTTCCAGGATCTGATCCTGCTTTTGGCGCCGCTTGGGATCGGATCCGGGAAAGCTTTGCGGATCTTCCGGCGTTTCGGAACCGACTCGATCCGCGCCATATCGGAAAATCCCTATCGCCTGGCTGACGAAGTGTTTGGCATCGGCTTTCTGACTGCCGATCGCCTGGCCATGCAGCTTGGCCTGGATAAACAGTCTGCGGCACGTATCGGCAGCGCCCTGCGTTATGTGCTGACCCAGGCTGCCTTCAGCGGTCATACCTGGCTGCCTGAGCCTGCTCTGCTGCAGCAGGCAGCTGATTTGCTGCAGACTGAACTCGACAATCCGGAGGCGGTCCTGGCAAGCATCTGTGATCAGAAACAGGTCATTCGCGCCGGCCGAACCTTCGGTGATGCAGACGATAAACGGGTTGCGCTGGCATCTTTGTATTATACAGAGTACATGGCGGCCAGACGCCTGCAACTGCTGCTGCAGACCAGGCCAGATGCATGTGAACAGCTTTGTGACCCGGGAATTGCTGCAACGGTTGTCGCGGCTGTCTGCAGCCGGCAAGATTTGTCGCCGGCGCCGGAACAGGCAAGCGCATTGCTGCTGGCGCTCAAAGCGTCCGTTATGGTTTTGACCGGCGGACCAGGTACCGGCAAGACCACCATTCTCCGGATTTTATGCGATTGCATCGAAGATAATAAGGGGCAGGTCATACTGGCTGCACCAACAGGCCGGGCAGCCAGGCGACTGGGCGAGACGACAGGCAGGCCGGCCAAGACGCTGCACAGACTGCTGAACCTGCAGTTTACCCCCGAAGATGGCGACCAGGCCCTGGCGTACCGGGCGCATCCCGAAAAAACACTGGATGGCGACCTGGTCATTGTCGATGAAGCGTCCATGATCGACGTCTTTTTATTCCGCAGCCTGCTCGAGTCCATCGAGCCGGGCACACGGCTGCTCCTGGTGGGCGATGCCGACCAGCTGCCATCCGTCGGGCCAGGCGATGTTCTGCGCAACCTGATCGACAGCGGCCATGTCCCGACAGCCCGGCTGACCCAGGTCTTCCGCCAGTCCGCCGAGAGCTTGATCATTCGCAACGCCCACCGCATCCACGATGGCCAGTGGCCGGAACTGGACCAGTCCAAAGCAAGCCAGTTCCTCTTCATCCCCAAGGATAACGCCGAAAGCATCGCCCAGGCTGTTGTCCGCCTGACCAAAGAAATACTCCCGGTCGAATATGGCCTGGATCCTTTGCGCGATGTTTTCGTACTGACACCGTCACGCAAGGGCGCTGCCGGAACCATGGCCCTCAACCAGGTCCTGCAGCATGTTCTCCTGCCGTCTGCGGAAAGGCGGGAAGGGATCCGGTCACACGGCCGGTTTTTCGGCCTGGGTGATAAGGTGATGCAGATGCGCAACAACTATGACCTGGCCTGGCAGCTGTCAGACGGCGAACAGCAGAAGGGCAGTGGGGTCTTCAACGGTGAGACGGGCACCGTGATTGAAGTCGATAAGGCATCGGACTGCCTGCAGGTTCTTTTTGATGATGAGCGGATTGTCGTCTATGACCGGGCCAGCCTGGAAGATCTCGAACTGGCCTATGCCATGACCGTCCACAAAAGCCAGGGCAGCGAATACCCGGTCGTGATCCTCGCTGTCGCACCCGGTGCGCCACAGCTCTTAAGCAGGAACCTGCTCTATACGGCTGCGACGCGGGCGCGCCAGAAACTGCTGCTGGTATCGTCGCGTCGGGTCATCGGGCAGATGCTGGCAAATGACCGGGCGCTCAGCCGTTACACGTTTCTCAAAGACTGGCTCCAGACAGAACAGTGAACCGGCAGGCAGAGCCGGCGGGTGTTCAGGATGTCATCAGGAACTGGCTGCAGGCCGGCCTTGATCTTGCCTTGCCGCCCGTTTGCTGCTTCTGCCGCCGGATACACCAGCCGGTAATTACGCATCCAGGCATCTGCCGCTCCTGCCTGGCTGGTTTACCGCTGCGGTTTGGCCGTGAGCAACAGCTTGCCTGGCCGGACCCGGGACAAGCAGCACAACAGCTACGACATAAGCCGATTATTTACTGTGCCGCCTATTATGAAAGTCCCATCCGTGAAACGTTGATCCGCCTGAAGTTTTATGATGCACCGGAACTTTCAGTTGCCCTCGCCAGCCT
>JAWSUP010000493.1:0-2940 GCA_033549405.1 Bacillota bacterium
CCGGCTGGCCGATGAGATGAACGGTCATCCGGCCATGGCGACATATCTCGAGATGGGCTACGAAATTATCACGCAGTAGTGATGATCCGGCTTGACGCTTCGCACCTACTGTGATACAAAGTAGAGCAACAGATGGCAGAAGCCATCGATTCTGGACCTGAAAAACAGGTCCGCATAACGATTGGCCGGGTATGAAATCACCCGGCACAGAATTATCTGGACACACTGGAACCATGAAGGGGCCGATTACATTTTGGCGTCTTTGTGGTTTTTTACTGCATGACGACCTGATCTGGGAGGGTTCTATGAAGCAAAACATATTACAGCGCAAAACACTGATCAAGCTGATCCTGTCCGGCCTGTTCATCGCCCTGGGCATGGTATTGCCTTTTTTCACCGGACAGATCCCGCAAATCGGCAGCATGATGCTGCCCATGCACATCCCGGTCCTGATTTGCGGGTTTGTCTGCGGCTGGCCCTATGGCCTGGTCGTTGGCCTGATCACACCGGTTTTCCGCAGTCTGATCCTGGGAATGCCGCCCATGTTCCCGACTGCTGTTGCCATGGCCTTTGAACTGGCTGCTTATGGCTGTATGACCGGTCTTTTTTACAAGCTGCTGCCGAAAAAGCCAGTCTATATCTATGTCACCTTGATCTTGTCCATGGTCATTGGCCGTATCGTCTGGGGTCTGGTCAGCTTTGCCCTGCTCGGTCTGAGCGGCAAAGCCTTCACATTCCAGATCTTCATGGGCGGCGCTTTCATCAATGCCGTCCCAGGCATCATCATTCAGATCATCCTGATCCCGCTCATTATTCTGGCTCTGCAAAAAGCCAACCTGATGAAGTATGCTGACTGAATCTTTTCAAACGATTCTCGATCTGCATGTGCGGCGTTATCCGCTCATGCAGATCCAGGACCTGGTCAAGCTGGCCTACCAGGCAGCTTTTGCCGGCGGTCACATGATCGACGATGAAGCGACCGCCTTGAATTGGCTGCAGACTGAGTTCGCTGCCATTCCCCAGCCGGCTGGATCAGATCGGACCGGAATTGATCCTGCTGCGTTCTTCGAACCGATCGGCAACGGACTGTGCCGGATTTATCTGCAATCGGTCCCGCGCAGCGGCCTGTCGCTTGAGACGCTCAATCGCTTCTTCGTCCTGACCGCCAACCGGCATCAGGGAGAAAAAGCAATGTTCGAGCAGCACCTGACTGATCTGGAGAGCGCTGTGCAGTCCGGTCTGCCGTTGCAGGAGCCGATCCATCCGGACGATCTGGCTGCCTGGTTGCAGGCTTATCGCCAGCAGGATTGCCCGGCCGTTCACCACAGTGAAACCTATCGTCAGGCCTATCAACCGGCCTATCGCGTCGTCCGGACAGACTTCGCCCGCTTCACAAAACTATTTGCAGCGATTAACGGCTTATTGCAGCAAAAGCAGCGTGTCACGGTCGCCATCGACGGCAACAGCGGCTCGGGCAAGAGCACACTGGCAACCATGATCAACGATGTCTATGGCGGCAATCTCTTCCACATGGATGATTACTTTCTCCAGCCGCATCAGCGAACAGACGAACGGCTGCATGAAGTTGGCGGCAATGTCGATTATGAGCGTTTTCACGCGGAGATCATCACCGGCCTGGCCAGCCAGAAGCCATTCACTTATCGCGTCTATGACTGCAAAACCCAGACCCTCGGGCAGCCAGCCGCATGCAAACCAGATCGGCTGAATCTGATCGAGGGCGTCTACAGCATGCATCCGTCCCTGAGAGATGCTTATGATCTCAAAGTCCTGCTGCGCGTCGATCCCGAGCAGCAACGCCGGCGCGTCCTGGCGCGGAGTGGACCGGACTTGTTCAAACGCTTTATCGCCGAATGGATCCCCATGGAAGACAGGTACTTTGCTGACATGAAGATAGCAGAGCAGTACGATCTGGTGTTTGACGTCAGCTCCCTAAGTTGACAGTCGTTCAGCCGCCAGTCAAAATGGATACAGAAGATACAGCAATCTACGCTGTCCTTGACTGGAGAAGAACATGAATGACACCTACGCTGCTTTGCTAAAGGCAATAAAGCAATACGGTTCAACAGAGGACGATATCGTCTCTTCGTGCATGCGCTTAAAAAAGGACCAGGTCAGCGAGCATGTCGTGATCGCACCGTGGTGGGAACCGGACATATTCGGCTGGAGCGGTGAATTGCTGAGCGGCAACGAGCGCGCCAGCATCAAGGTGTGGCGTATATCGTTGGACGGCAGGGACATCACCTATGTGAAATCCGGCATTGGCGCTCCGGTTCTGATGGATGTTGTGCTGGCGCTCGGTTTGACCCGCTGCAAACGTATGATCTTTGTCGGATCAGTTGGCGCACTGGATGAGAAAATCGGCATTGGCGATATCATGATTCCTGAGTACAGTATCTGTGGCACGGGCGCCAACGCTTTTCTATCACAAGGTCCGGTTGATCCATCGAGCTGCTTTTTCCAGAAATATCATCCGAATTCTGTCCTGAACGAAATATTGCTGAGTAAAACTCACACAATCTGCGACCAGCACGCCGTTCAATATCACATCGGCAGAACATTCAGCATTGACACAGTGTTTGCGCAGTTTGCCCATATCGATGAGATGCTTTCATCCGGTGTGAACTGCATCGAGATGGAGACCGCAGCAGCCTTTCAGGCAGCCGAAATTGCCGGCAAAAGTCTGTGTGCATTATTTTCCGTATCTGACAATACGCTGACCAATAAGTCGCTGATCAGCGGTAGAAGCGAGGCTGAGATGAATTACCGCCGGCTTGTCAGGCATGATGTGTTCCCGCTCATCATATCGGAAGTGTTTGCAGATGGTGAGATCACCCGCACAGTGGTGAAATGAAGGTGCTTCAATGATCACCCTGACAGGAAAGTTCAAAACAGCCCAAGTTTTCACGGACAATCTTGAGC
>JAWSUP010000494.1:0-2940 GCA_033549405.1 Bacillota bacterium
CTCTCACATCAGCCATCCCTGCTGGATATATGTGCACTAACCCACTTTTTGCACATGATCTGCCCCCAATTTTAGGTCCAATTAGAATGTTAGTCAATGGTCCCTTTTTCAAGATTCTTCATCGTCAATCAAGCCGTTAACGGGACGATGGTTTGAGGTGCAGGCGGTCGCCCACTTAGGCTGCTGTGTGGCCTGACTTCATTGTAGTAGGTACCCCAGCGTTTTGTCAAAATTTGTGTTTAATTAATAAATATCGAAAAGAGACCTATCATCTAATCCCCACCCGCTTCGGCTTCAGGATATCCTCCAGCACCCCGCTGGCCATCTCGTCAGCTGACTGGATCGCATGTGAGTAAATGAGGCTCGTAGTCACCGTGCTGGAATGCCCCGCGCGCTTGGCCACCGTCCTTAGCGGTATGCCAGCCATGATTAATAATGTTATATTCGTGTGCCGGAGCGAGTGGATCGTTATTTTCGGTAGCTCATGTTTCTTAATAAACCCAGCAAACCAGCCGGTGATGGAGTCGGGATGAATCGGGCAGCCATTCCAGGTCGTGAACAGCCGGTCACAATCGAGCCAATCTGATCCTATCTTCAACCGCTCTTTACTCTGCCACGCACGATAGGTTTTAAGCATATCGAAAGCCATCTGCGGCAGCCTGATCGTGCGGTCGGATGTCTCTGTCTTGGTGTCCTTGGTGAATATTCCCTTACCTGACACATACTGAGACGATCTCCGGATGCAGATCGTGCCCTTGTCAAAGTCGATATCCTTCCACTCCAGTCCGGCCAGCTCTCCCCTTCTCATACCGCTGTACAAGAGCAGCTTCACCATGACCTGATACTTGATCGGCTCACCCTCCAGGCATTCCAGTAGCCTTGCTGTCTGCAACTCGTCCATGAACTTGGCCTCCAGTCGTGGTGCCTTGGGCGCCTTCACTCGTTTGGCTGGGTTTTCCAGGATCACCTGCCAGTTTACCGCTGTTGTCAGGATGGAAGAGATCAGGGCATGGTGATGCTTGACCGTTCGCTTACCCAGGTATGCCACACCCTCCTGCTCCTTGAATCCGCGTGTCAGGGATGTCTTCATCACATCACACACTTTTTCTACAACTGCTCTTGTCACAGGCATTCTGTTCAGTATGCTGACGAGCGTCGCAGTACCGATCTTTGCCTCATTGGCAAAAGCAGTCGTCTTGTACGCGCGCTCCCTGTACTTCTCGATCAGTGCAGGCCGGGCAACCCATGACTTGTCCTTACGCACGGTATCTCCTGCCAGCTGGTTATAGAACTCGATCAGGTGGATGGGCTGAAGCTTGTCCATCCGGATATGGCCCAGGGCAGGAATGATGCGCTGCATAAAAGACACATAACGATGATAGGTTTTGGGAGCCAGCTGTTTCTCGGCGTATTCCGTCATCCACCGGTCAATGAACTCGGCAAAGGTGATGGAACCGTCCAGCACCTGACCCTGCCGCACTTTGATCTCAAATAAAACAGCGGCCTCATTGACCGCCTTTTCTATCTGCTTTTGAGTCATGCCCGGCTCCGGCCGCCAGTTCATGCATTTTCTGATTTGACGATTTTTAACATCATAGCCGCAACTGACCATAATGTGATATGCATCGCCTCTTTGCGTTATTGTCGCCATACTGCTGTACTCCCTTCACCCTTTATCGTCTGTGATAGTACCTCTGTGTCTGGATATTAGCAAGTCAATAGTGCTATCTTCTTCCTGCCAAAATCGGCCTGATACCGCCTGTTTTCGGCACTTCTTGAGGTTTTGGATCAGAGAGCTTTTTCTCCAGGCGTTCAAGCAGCGCATCGAAGTCCAGAAGGAATTTCTTCCCTGCCTTGATGGTAGGAATCTCGTCGTTCATGACCATCATGCGAATGAAATACGGGGTCAGGGATGTTCCCGGATCCTGCTCCTTAAGAGATTTGTAAGCATCATTGACTGTTCTGAATCGCGGCATAACTGTGACCTCCATTATTCTTTCGGATTGCCCTTCTGTCTTAACAGCTCGAACTTTTCCTTGACAAAATCCGGCAGCGGCACACCCATAATGCCAAGGTTCTCCACGATCGACAGTCCTTCATTTCCGCAGAAGAACAGGATAATCGCCGTGCGGCAAAACGCCTGCAGGCCAAGGATCGCATCCAGCTGTACACCGATCAGCACAACTAAAAGGATCAACCCCTTGCGGATCAACCCCTTGAATCCAGCCTTGGACTCGAGCGCGCCTGTCTGAGACTTATTAGACTTCTGCCAGACGCCAGCGATCAGAAGCCCGGTGATATAGTCAATTGCCATCAGGATGATGAGTGTCTGCAAGGCTGTATCCCACCCTCCCAATGTTCTGGCTAAAAAACTGCCGGCAACCGATAGTGCCACCAGCACTGAATCCTTTATAATCATTGCTTTGTTCATGTTGTTTCCCTTCCTTCACTTATTTGGAATTTTCAAGATCTGGCCGGTGTAAATGATATACGGCTCTTTCAGGCCATTTAGTTCCACAATCTCCTGGTATCGTCTACCGTCACCAAGGAGCTCCTGGGCGATCCGCCACGGACTGTCACCTGTTTTGACCGTGTACAACCGTACCCCATCGATCTGCAAGACCTGACCCGCATAGATTGTATACGGTGCGGTTATGCCATTAAGTTTGGCCAGTTCCAGATACCGTCTACCGTCACCCAATAACCTCCTGGCGATCGACCACAACGACTCGCCCCGCTGAACCACATAGATGCTTTTATCTTCGGACACATAATCGATATATGGGCACTTGAACCATCGCGTCCAGCCGGTTTCATTGACATCCCTTGTCAGTCGGGTCTTGATGACGCCTGACTTGGTGCCATGCGCTTCAATGACCTCACCATTACCGATATAGACACCGACATGCCCACTCTTCGACACAATCAAGCCCTTGATCT
>JAWSUP010000495.1:0-2937 GCA_033549405.1 Bacillota bacterium
TCCGCAAGCTCCAGGGCATGTCCGACCTTTTGAAGTATGCCTTCATCGTCGTCGCCACCGTGCCGATCCTGATGGTGTATCCGTTTATCCAGAAGTACTTCGCCAAGGGCGTCATGATCGGTTCGATCAAGGGCTAGTTGGTATGAATGCTTGATCTATTGAACAAGGTGCATTTTATGTCAGGTGTGGAACCAGAGTTGGTTGACTTCAATGTAACAGATATCCTTCATGTCGTCGAGCGACTGCCCGATACAACATGGCATGTAACCAGATCTGCTCAAGGTCAGGGTTCTGACGTTGCTCGTGTGCCCGTTTTTGATGAACAGTCACCGGAAGTCATATCAAACAACAATTATTACATCCTCGGTTATGCTTTGTCCGGCTCAGCGCTCTATACCATCAATGGCAAACATTACACTATCCGCAAGAACGATCTTGTCTTCATCAAACAGGGCTCATCTCACACGGCGCGCAGTAATCCGAACGATCCATGGCATTTCTACTCATTGTCTTTTTTCATCCAGTTTAACAACGAAGCAACGCGTCAATTCGTTCATTCATTGCCGGATATCATCTCCGGTTATACAATCAAGCTGCTCCCTGTCCTGATGGATGAAGCCAATAAAGTCTGGGTCAGCAAAAGGACCGGCTATCTGATCCAGTGCCGCGGCTTGATCATGCAGGCGCTTTATCTTTTAATCTGTTCGTATGCGTACTCAAAGAACAACATCACGCGTTATGAGGATGTCGAACGCGTCATCAGTGTCTTGCAGGGCAATTATGTCGAGAACTACACCAACGATCAGCTGGCGCAGATGGCCAATTTAAGCTGTTCCCACTTTCGGGCGCTGTTTCGTGCTATTACCGGGATGTCCCCGGTCAACTACCAGATCCAGATGAAAATCAACAAAGCGCAAAGCCTGTTGCTGACTGGGCAATATAGTGTCTCACAGATTTCCATGCTGCTCGGATTCAAGGACATCTACTACTTCAGCCGCATGTTCAAAAAATATACAGGTGTATCACCCTCAGGGTATCGCCAGAGCTGATCGGACGCTGTAAACCTTGTCAGCCAGGCTAAGCACGCTAATTGCGTCCTGTGACAGGCTGTTTGTCGATTTGGATCTGTCAGTCGGTCAAACGCCGTATGTAGACATAATAAGCGCCAAGCCTGTGCCCATCAGCTGTTGTCAGCCATGTCTGCAAGTGGATCGGACCTGACTGCAGACGGCAAATAAAGCTGACAAATTTGGCGTCTGGCAGCACATCCTTGACATCATAAAAATCGCCGGCTTTCAGAGCGGCTGTTTGCACGTGCAGCGCGCGACCGCCTTGATACCAGTCGATTGTATCACCCTCTATCCCTTCGCAAAGTGCCCGGTCTTCTTCACGTGGCCAGCGGCGCAGCTCAAAAACATACATACCATCCCGTGCAACAGACAGCTCGACATGGCTGTTGCAGATTTTGCCCTGACGAATTTCACCCTGATTCCAGGCGCAATCGCCCACATCGCCGCGCCAGTCATGGCTGGTAATGTCAGTATCCTGTTCTTTTTCACTCCCCACGATGATGGGGATCTCTTCGTCAAAGCGCTCTGATACCTTGTCCCACCATTGTTCGTAATCCTCACGCATCTGGCTGACTCTGTCTGGATGGGCGGCAGCCAGGTCCTGGAGCTGTGCCGGATCCGTATCCAGGTCATAGAGTTCAACGCCCCTGATCAGCCGCCATTTATCGCGCATGACAGCACTGTCCTTCCACTTGACCGGCCGGGGTATGCGCTGTGAATCTGTGACAAGCGCACGCGCACCCAAGTTTGAACCAGACAACGCCGGCAACAGGCTCTGCCCGTCGAAGACCAGACCATCCGGAACTGTGATGCCGCAAAGATCCAGGATCGTCGGCACAAAATCGACGGCGCCAGCTAATTCATCGATATCACGTCCTGTCTTCATCCCCAGGGCAGGCGCATGCAGAAAGAAAGGCACCCGGTGGCCGCCTTCGTATGGTGAACCTTTTATACCGCGCATGCCTGCGTTATAACCCTCGATCACATGGCCGGCAGAATTGACACTGCAGCCTGTCGCCGTCCCATTGTCCGTCATGAAGATGAGGATGGTCCTTTCTGTCAACCCCAGTTCGGATAATCTGGCCCTGAGCAGGCTGACGTTGTCATCAATGCTGCTGATCATGCCATAAAAACGGGCCCGCTCAGCGGGTACTTGCCCTTCATAAGGTGCGACATGATCGTCGTCAATCTGCAGCGGGCTATGGGGGGCATTGGTCGGTATGAAACAAAAAAACGGCTCATGCTGTGAACGCTCAATAAAATCAATCCCCAGCCGAAAAAACACGTCTGTGCAGTAGCCTTTGAAAGTCCGTGGCTCGCCACAGTCAAAATATGTATCGTCAAAATAATCATTGCCCCAATAGTCCGGGGTCTGGCCGATACCGCCGCCCCCATGCACGATGGCTTCAGTAAATCCTCGATCATGAGGCCGATAGGGATAATTATCACCCAGGTGCCACTTGCCGAAGATGCCAGTCCTGTAACCATTGGCCTGCAGGATTGCAGCCAGGCTGGTTTCGTTCTGTCTCAGAAGTGACCGGCCGCCGATGGTATGCCAGACGCCTGTGCTGTTGTGCCAGTGTCCGGTCAGCAGGCTGGCCCGGGTGGGTGCACAGGTGGGTCCGACGTGAAAGTCGGTCAGCCGGGCGCTTTCGCGATAAAGACGGTCTATGTGAGGTGTTTTGATAATGGGATTACCTGTGCATCCCAGATCCCCGTATCCCTGGTCGTCTGTCAGAACAAAAACGATATTCGGCTTATCTGATCTTTCTGCGTCTGTCATGTGCGGAAATCCCCCTGTGATATATATTCTTTTATGTGGCTATCGGGTTTAGACAGTAAAGGGTTGCAAAGCACACGAATGTTT
>JAWSUP010000496.1:0-835 GCA_033549405.1 Bacillota bacterium
CCAGCTTGTCCTGCTGGCAATGGGCTTTCTGGGTCCAGAAGACACAGCCCTGTCTGAACTGCAACTTTCGCGAGACAGCCGGTCCAATGTTCTGACAGGAGCGGGTACTTATGCCACCAGTACGGATGGCATTTTTGCGGCTGGTGATATGCGGCGAGGGCAGAGTCTTGTTGTCTGGGCCATCCAGGAAGGGCGCGGCGCGGCGCGTGCCTGTGACGCCTGGCTGTCCGGCAGCAGTCTGCTGCCGGAATAGCCAGAGGTCAGCCAAATCAGACGTTTAACTGATCAAAGACTCTTGAACTGAGGCAGCCAGGCTTTGTTCTGCTGCAGCATCTCGTCTGTCATCTGCCTGATTTCTTCAAGGCTGAGCATGGCCGATGTGAGCGGATCGAAACAGACGGCGTGGAACACTTTCCTCGGATCTCCTTCAATGGCAGCGGCGACAGCCAGATCTTCGCAGCGCGCACTGATATTGTTGAGGATTGCCAGGTGGTCCGGCAGCTTGCCGACATGAATCGGACTCAGCCCGCGCCTGGACGCCATCACCGGAACCTCGACACAGCAGCCATCGGGCAAGTTGTCGATCAGGCCATGGTTGGGTACGTTGCCGTTGAACTCGTACAGCGCGCCGTCTCCGATCGTGGCATTAAAGATATAAGCCGCGTACTCATGGCCGCGCTCCAGGTCGACCGTCTCTTCTGCCATCCAGGTTTTGATGTCTTCCTGCCAATTGTCTTCCCTTTTAAGATATTCGTTGAGGATATAGGCATAGATGCCCGGATTCCATCCGGTTCCATGTGTGCAGTACTGTTCGATCAGTTCAGGACGTTTGCGG
>JAWSUP010000496.1:845-2887 GCA_033549405.1 Bacillota bacterium
CATTGTATTCGGAATTGTGTCCGCTCGATTCAGTCACATAATAATCAAGGTGTCTGAACATCTCGTTACGGACGATCTCAGTATTGTAGATGTCCGGTTTTTCGATTGCCGCACGGATCAGCGGATAAGCGTCCCGGTCATTCCAGCGGTACTCCAGGTACCAGGCCTGGTGATTGATCCCGGCACACAAGTAGGTCACTTCCTCCATGGGCGCCCCGATCCACTTGGCCAGCATCTCGGCGGTTCCCTGCACGCTGTGGCACAGTCCAGTAACGCGGACGGATGTCTGGTCCTGCATGGCTTTGCACAGCATGGCCATCGGATTTGTATAATTGAGGAAAATGGCGCGGGGACAATACTTCTCAATATCTCTGCAGATATCCAGCATGACCGGAATCGTGCGCAGCGCGCGGAAGATTCCGGCCGGTCCGCGGGTGTCGCCGACATTGATATCGACCCCGTACCGTTTGGGGATCTCAATGTCGTGTCTCCAGACCTGGACACTGCCGGCCAGGATGGTACAGACGACACCGTCCGCTCCATCCAGTGCTTCAACCCGGCTTTCGGTTGCGATGACGCGGGCCGGAAACTGGCCGGCTGTGACAATTTTGTCAATAGCCTGCTTGATCATCGCAAGCCGGACGGGATCAATGTCCATCAAGGCGATGGTTGCATCGGCAAAAGCCGGAAAAGACAGGATGTCACGCACAAGCTTACGGGTAAATCCGAAGCTGCCCGCTCCGATAAAAGCGATTTTCTTAGTCATGTTGATTCTCCTTTGCGGATTTGATAACAATCTGGGGTCTTTTAACCCCTGCCCTGCTTTTATTGTAGCCGACATGTCGCCCGGATCAATGGATCATTGCTGTACAATTATGGTATGATGCTGGATAGATGTATCGTGCGCAGCTACTTCGTACGCAGCAATATCTGCCAGATTCGGAAAGATCCTGACGGTATGTGAGTATGACTGACATGGAGGTTATCAGTGGTTAAACTGCATCAGATCGGCAGAACTGATCCGGCAGAACTCATCGTTTTCCATGCTGGCATGGAACAATGCGCGCCGTCTCATGCGTTTGGACCCGCAGTTCGTGAATATTACCTGTTCCACTATATCTTCTCCGGTTGTGGCTGTTTCGAGGCTGAAGGCCGTCGGTATCAGTTGCAGGCAGGCAATGGATTTCTCATCTATCCTGATCAGGTATCTTATTATGAGGCAGATCAAAAAGATCCATGGCACTATGCCTGGATCGCCTTTCGGGGTACGAAGGCATCGGACTATCTCCGCCAGGCGGGATTCTCGCTACAGTCGCCTATTTATGCAGAAAACCAGATAGTGCCGGATGGTCCCGGTTCAACGGCTGAATGTTTTCGTCAAATCGACCAATCATCCGGCTTCAGGCAAGGGCGGGAGCTGCATCTTCTTGGTCTGTTGTACCTTTTTCTGTCGCGGCTGATCGCCGCCAACCAGCAGATCCCTCTGGATGATAATCAGGTCCACCGTCGGGATTGGTACGTGCGGCAGGCCAGGGATTATCTGGAAATGAATTATGCCCGAAAAATTTCGATAACCGCCCTTGCAGCGCATATCGGACTGGACCGCAGCTACTTTGGCCAGCTGTTTCGACAGGTCACGGGGCTGGCGCCCCAGCAATATCTTTTAAAACTGCGCATGGCCAAGGCATGTCAGCTGATGGGACACAGCGATCTGCCAATCAGTACGATTGCACGGTCGGTCGGTTATGACGATCCGCTGCTCTTTTCCCGCATGTTTCGCAAGGTGGAAGGCTGTTCACCGTCTGAGCATCGGCAGCGAGCCGACAGCAGAATCTAATACAAACAAGGAGGAAACAAATATGATCCAATCCAAATTGAAAATGGCCATTGTCGGCGCCGGCACCTGGGGTGAAAACCACGCCCGGATCTACCAGGCGCATCCATTTGCTGAGCCGGTTGCCATCTGTGACCAGAACATCGCCAAGGCCAGGGATCTGGCTGGCCGACTGGGCATTGAGGAAACCTACCAGGATTATCGCGAT
>JAWSUP010000497.1:0-2851 GCA_033549405.1 Bacillota bacterium
CTTTTCAGCGCGTTTACTTTTTTCTGTTCGAAAACGGTCCGGGCAATCTGCCAGCCTTTTTCTAAGAGCACATCCTTTTTCATATTCTCAGGCGAACCGGAGATGTGTTCGCCGATCAGCCGGCATTCCTTGCAGACTGCGCTGAAGATGGGGAACAGGTAGTCGACGCAGGCGACGACCAGAGGCGCATCTGTTGCCGCCAACTGTTTTTTCAGATTGATGTCCAGCTGGCGGAAAAATTCTTCGATGCGCTGCTTTTCACTGTCGTGCGGGGAGTCCGATCCGTGGAACACGGTACCGCCGGCGGCGCCGCTGGCTGCGCTGTGATGCTGCAATTGATTTTCCAGGATATAGAAATCATTAATGGCTTTAACCGAGACCGGATCAGGCAGTTCGCAGTCTGTCAGGGTGGCGTGCGTGGCGCGGTATAGCCGGGTGTCGTCAAGGCTTAATGCCAGCAGATAATAAACCCTGTCACGGGCTGCTTCAGCCAGGAGTGGAAGGATCATGAAACGGTCGGCGATGGTCACGGACTCATCGCATCGCTCTGTCAGCTGATAGTGGATCATGCCGTCTTGATTGATGAAAAGCGCCAATCCCTGATCCTGGTGTTCCCAGAAGAGCGCATCATCGTAGAGCGCTTCTGCAGGTTTGAGCAGTTGTTCAATTACAGGTGTGCGCAATCCGCGTTCATGCAGTGCTTCAGCGGCAGCCTTGACACTCTTGCGCAGGCGGATGGCGCCTTGCCGGGTATCCTGTCCGACTTTTTCAACCGGAAGATAAATGCTGATGCTGGGGTTCTGGCGCAGATGGAGCAGTTTGTTAAAATCCTGGGCGGTAAGTCGATCCATGTACGGTTCCTCCATTTCATGGGCACAACCGCAGGCTTTTGCTTCTCCAGTATGATCAATAACAAAATTCGAATGCGAAAACCTGCCGTTTTTCTGCGAATCGATGCTGACGTATAATGACGTGCTGTACACATTCATTATATGCCAGCCGGATGTCCCTGACAACGCTTGCGCGTTCGTTCAGCTATTGAGCGCACGCTCAGAGAAACAGCAGCAGGCTTATGGCCATGACGATCATGCCGGCGATCAGGCCGTAGATTGACAAATGGGGTTTGCCATATTCGCGGGCTGTCGGCAGAAGCTCGTCCAACGAAATATAGACCATGATGCCGGCAACCGCAGCAAACAGAACACCGAAAACGGCATCGTTCATGAACCGGAATAGAATCAGGTAACCCACGAGCGCACCGACCGGTTCCGACAAACCGGACAGAAAAGACAGACCAAAAGCTTTGCGCTTGTTTCCGGTAGCAAAATAGATCGGTACGGAAACTGCGATGCCTTCGGGGATATTATGAATGGCAACCGCAACCGCAATGGCAATACCCAGAGAAGGATCTTTCATGGCAGCCATGAACGTTGCCAGCCCTTCCGGAAAATTATGAATGGCGATGGCCAGCGCGCTCATCACGCCCATGCGCATCAGTTTACCATGCGAATGGGGATGCTTATGTCTGGGATCCATTTCTTCGACCATGCGTGCTTCATGCGGGTTTTCACCAGAAGGAACAAAACGGTCGATTATAGCGATCAGGAACATACCGCCAAAAAAAGACGCGACAGTCACCCAACTGCCTGGTCTTATGCCAAGTTCACCGATCAGTGCATCCTTGGCTTTGACGAAAATTTCAACCATGGAAACATAGATCATGACGCCGGCGGAAAACCCGAGTGCGACGGACAGAAAAGTCTGGTTCGTCTTCTTGGTCATCAGTGCCAGTGCGCTGCCGATACCGGTTGATAAACCGGCAAACAAGGTAAGTCCAAAGGCAATCAGTAAGTTAGATGAGTCCACAGCAGAATACCTCCAGCTTTATGAGATGCGGACACAATAGATTTTGCGGTCGTAAGTGGCGACAACGATCCTGTCGTTGTAGACAGACGGCGACGCTTCACAATTGCGGCCCAGCGATATCGTATCGAGGTCTTGTCCAGTCAGGGGATCAAACAGGTGCATGTCCCCGAGGGAATCGCAGAAGATGCCGTATGACCGGCCGCTGGTGCTCCTGACCGAGACCGGGGAACTCCAGCTGTAATTTTGCAGTTTCCGCTCCCAGACCACTTCACCGCTGTTTTTGTCGAGGGCGATCAGGGACCCTGTCTGATGGCTGGTTGTCTTGCAGACGTTGAAAATGATCAGGTCGGCAAAATCGTCATGACCCAGAAGCGGTGTCGCCAGCAGGCCGCCGTTGAGATTAGAATCATAGACACAGGGAACGTCGTGCTGCCAGATCAGCTGTCCGGTCAGTGCGTCGATCTTGCGCAGCTGGCAGGGACTCGCCTTGCGTCGTTTGTCGATCGTGTTGCCGTGGTAGAGGTAAACACCATCTTCCGTTTCTTCCAGCACCATGGTAGCGTCGGAGTCATCGCCAGCCCGGTAAACCCAGACCACGGTCAGCGAATTCACATCCAGGCAGAGGATGTTGCCGTCATTGTCGGTTAAATAGATGAAATTGCGCCAGGCGACCGGCGAACTCTCGATGCCGTACGACGGATTACTGCCGATCTTGTAGCGGAAGCGCGTCAGTTCGGGATCGACAGACACGGTCCCAGCTGCCGGGTTAAATTGCGTGTTCAGACTGACCCGATAGAACAGGCCGTTTTCACCTGGTTGAAACAGCGTGTCACTCTTCCAGTCGATCAGGCCGGACGCATCAAACGCGGCCCACTTGCGGAAAGCGACACTGTCTTTACCGGCGATACCGGCGACCTCCTTATTCTGGATCAGATCAAATATCCGGTAGCGAAAGGGGCCGATCCGCCCGTTGGTGTCATTGAGG
>JAWSUP010000498.1:0-2827 GCA_033549405.1 Bacillota bacterium
CCCACAAGCCTGGATCGCCGTGCTTCAGAACACCAACTCGAGATATTAGGCCTTTTCAACGGGTCTGCTAAATTTCCCGGCCTGTTTCCCGAAGGGGTTGTTAAGTAATTACTTGGCTATTTCCCGAAGTATTGACCAGTATTCTAATCGAGCCAGATCGGCTGTGACCAGGCCTTCTTGCCTTTCTCATCTTTGCAGATGATCCGGACATATTTTTCGCTGCCTTTCAGTACAAAAGATCCTTCCGTCAAATTGCCTGACGGGTCGAGGATGGCTGCGCCGGGATAGCTATTGGTCTGAAGACCGATGTGGCAGCAGGGGGAACAGACGACATAGGCCTGCCCGTTTTCGATGTAAAACTGGTCGATCAGCGGCCCTTCTGACGCATGGAAGCTGCCGTCCAGGATACTGTTGATGATAGCCTCATGGGTCAGTTCATCGGCCTTGACCCGGATGAAGCCGCCGCCGATATCCGGCCGGTGCTGGTGCGTATCGTCACTGGCCAGACACCAGATGCGCCGTCCGTTCCAGAGCAGCCGATCGAACCAGGTCTCTGAAAAGCCACAGAATGCACTAACCTCACAGGTATGGTTATAGATTTCCATGCCGTTCAGTCCTGGCACCTCGAGCAATTCCTCCTGGTAAACGTGTGACCAGTAAGGATGGGCATACAGGCAGATATTGCCGTTAGCCTGCAGATACGCCGTCAGCTGACGGACATTGGTGACCGGATCGTATGTGATCCGTTCACCATGCTTCAGCTTATTTTCACCGGGCAGCCCCAGTCCGACGATATGGTGGCAAAACGCTTCATCGCCTTTGACCGGCACATCAAGTTCGACTCCCGGCAAGACCAGGAATTCTGCGCTGTTCAACTCCGGGTGTATACCGTAGACGCGATGATCGGTAATTGCCGTAAAATCATAACCAAGTGCTCTGTATTGCTCGACCAGCTTTTCAGGCGTTACCATTCCATCCGATAGATTGGTGTGCGCATGCGTGTTGCCTTTATACCATTGTCCTTCTGATCTGATTGTCGACTGTTTGCTCATGTGGCCAAGTCCTCGCTTTCGTGTCTCTTATCATTTTGGTGACCAGGGCAATTTATGTCAGCATGGCTTTTGCCGCATAATCCAGCACATAGTCGCGGACATTTGCCATGGTGGCATACTCGTACGTTCCCTCTGGCATGGTTGTAGTTTTAACAATGTGACGGTCGGTCTGAAAGGCTTCTTCCAGAATCGTCGCGCCGGTCGACATCTGCCGGGGGTTCTTGCGCATGATTCTGACTACTGCCATGGCCGCCTGGGACACGATCTGGAAGTACACTTCGTTGAAATTCTTCGTCAGGCTGAACGCATAGGTCCGTTCCTGGATATCGCTATAAAGCGGCTTTTTATATTCCTCCGGATCGCAGAGTATTTCACGCAGCAGCGGCATACCGTCTGAATCCGCACATTTGCCGATCAGATAAATCGCCATGGCCGTGCGCAGTTGGTTGGTCCGGCGGCAGTCTTTGAAGTAGAAGCTGTCCCTGTTCTGGACAATCCGGCGAAGGACCGGCAGACTCTCATTCCGACCCAGCAGCCCCAGAGCAAGCGCGCTGTTACTGGCCAGCATCGGATCCGGATCAGCCAGCCACCCCTTCAGGTGCTGCGTAATTTTGTTTCCCAGCAGCTTGCATGAGTACAGGGCGATGCCGGGCTTGTCCGTTGACAGCGCCTGACGGATGTCAGCAGGATCATGCAGCCACTCGATCTTGTGGCGGCGATATGAATCATCAAACCAGACGCCGACATGATGCTCCGGATTCAGGCAGCCTGACTGGCTTAAAATAGCCCGGACATCTGCATATGGCACATCAAGCGGTCTAACACCCGACTGGACGGCCAGGGCGGCCAGTACGCCGGCCGCCTCACCGCATTTATGCATGTCGCGCTTCATCCTGACAAGACTGGCTGTATCGTGGTCGACGCCGATGTGGCGTCCGGCAGCAATTACATTGGTCAATTCCTGCGGAACCAGGCTCCTGGCCGATATGGATACGGACAGGCAGGCTGTGCTGAGGTTGCAGGCGACATACCAGTCCAACATCTGTTCACTTTCGAGCGCATGATCTTTGCCGTGCTTGTCAAAATCGGCATAAGCATAGAAGAGCGGCTCTGGATCGAAATCCCCATCGAGGATCGCCTGCATTGTAATGTTGTTGTGTGATACGATCCGACAGCCTTCACGTATGCCGATCATGGGCGCCAGAAAAAGCACTTTCATCCTGTCTTCATGGAATGAATCCAACAGCTGGTTCTCATGGGCAGAACAGATTCCGTCCGACAGCCCGTACGGATTTTGTTGATCCACATAACCGCTGTCATGGTTGGTTCTGGCGATCTGGCCTTTGTCGTTCAGCCAGACTTTCACGCTGGTGAATGGACGCACCTGTCCGTCGGAAGCGCGACCGAATTCAATCGCGCAACCTGCTGCCCTGCACAGTTCGGCTTCAGCCGTAGCGTCAATCGCCAGATCACAGGCGATGCGGATCAGTCTGCCATTTGTCCAGACCGCCACACCCCGAACCACATCAGCTTCAAGATAGACGCCGATCAGGCGGGCAGAGAATAGAAAGGTCGCGCCGGCAGCCATTGCCTTTTTTTCCAGAAGATACTTTTTTGCTTCGACTGTATCGACAAAGGTTGTTCGTGCCAGCGCCTCAGCTTCCTGATCCAGGCCGACATGCAAGCCTCCGGCCGCACCGTAATAATAACCGGAGACATAACCGTACGTCCCCATCCCGCCAGCTCCCGGCTGTTTGTCGATGCCGATGACAGCG
>JAWSUP010000499.1:0-2819 GCA_033549405.1 Bacillota bacterium
CCACCCGGAGGATCTTGTGACGCATCGCTTTACTCTGGAGCAGGCAGATGAAGCCTACCGTCTCATGGCCGAAGGGCGCTGCGGCAAGGTCGCCGTTGTCTTTGACGAAGAAATCCGCTGATTATACCTTCTGCAAGTGCGCCGGCGGATATTCGTTGCACAGCAGGAAGCACGGCTTTTCGTCCGCCTCGATCCGGGGGAATCGACCGGCCGGTTCAAGGAAATGGTTGTCTGTCGTGTCGTCATTGACTTGCGACACTTCACCGGCCAGGACCATGCCGCTCCCCTGCTCGCCCCAGAAGCGGTGATATTGCCTGGTCGGAAGCGAGATGCTTTCGCCCGGTGTCAGCTTCAGGACCGTGCCGGCGGTAACGGTAAAGGTCCTGCCGTCCATGGTGACGCTGACACGCGTTTTATCCAATTGATCATCAAGAGCGGCATTATACACTTCAACCAGCAGATTGCCACCGCCCCTGTTGATGATGTCTTCCATCTTGTGGGTATGGAAATGCAGCGGGGTGACCTGGCCTTCCCTGACGAGCATGAGCTTTTCGGCATATGGCTTGATGTAATGGCTGTTTTTCAGGTTGCCGTTGCGCAGTGTAAAGAGCAACAGTCCGACCTGCAAATAGTTGCCGCTACCAAAATCTGTCAGATCCCAGCCCAGCATATTGTCGCGAATCTCATCGTATTCCGGCCCTTTGCCGAGCCAGTCCTCCGGGCTCCAGAAGGCAAAAGGGGGCAGGCAGAAATTCATGCCCTTGATAAAGGCTGCGGCATCACGCAAATGGTTGTTTATTTCAGATCGTTTCATGGGCAGATGCTCCTTTCTGGCTGAACTCAGCACTTTTCCAGGGTTGCTGATCTTAATTTGGGGCATGTTATAAAACAACTGGCTCTACTGCTTTCCCTCACGTATTGGCGAGTTCGGGAAAGAGAGTTACTAATTTGTTGACGATGCCTTACCTGACAATGCTACATACTCGATCGATGTGACAATCTTGTCTTCAATGATAAAGGAGAGTTCCATCAGGCCGGATGTATATTTATAGAGATTGAGTGTATGCTCGTATTTATCTCCATATTTCTCAATCACCTCATCAAGGCTTGAATTCAGGTAAATGCCCTCAGCCGTTCCGACACTGTCATCAAGAATGACGATTGACGCAACGCGATCTTTATCACCATCCTCATATGTGTACAGGTTGAAACTTGGGTAAGTGTAGGTCTTCTCCAGTCCGGGGAACGCGCAGCTTTCTGCTTCGAAATACGCTTTTTCTTCACCCAGTTTTTCGAGGATCGGCGCGGTCTCGTCATGCATATGGATGGTGACACCGTTTGCTTTGAAGGCATAGCCTGGTTCAGCCAGTGATTCACTGGTCGTTGTCGCTGTCTGACTGCCTTGCTGTGTGGGCGTATTGCCGCATCCGCCCAAAATCAGGGCAAGAACGATTCCGATAACAATGATTGATCTGATTTGCTTCATGGTGATGGTCCTTTCATATCTGTTTTGTACGTGTTTTCATTTATCAGTCGCCTGCATCCGGCGGGCGTGCGCCGAGGCTCTTCAGATAGCCGACGCGTTCCAGCTCTTCATACTGCTCGGCCATCATCCTGTTGTAGAAGTCCGTTTTCTGTTGCCAGACCTGACTGAGAGCAACATCACCGCGCCGGTCCGGCACGTCGTATTGTTCACGCAGGATTGGTCCGATATATTTTGACAGCTTCTCAGCGCCGGACAGATTCATATGCAGGCCCGTATCGTATGTGTCCGTCTGAAAATCGATACCCGTCTCATCGATCAGGTCGAGGAAATTCAGATAGACGAAGCCGTGCCGGTCAGCATAGTCGACCATTTGCTCATCCCATTCATCATACCAGTATGGATAGACACTGGGAGCTTTGATCAGCATCAGCGCGACATCATTAGCATTGCATAGTTCAACCATCTGATCAAGGTAAGCGTATGCCGTGTCGCCGAAACGGTAATCCGGCAGTTTCTTGCCGACCGGGACCGTGGTGACCGGTCTTACATCGACGCGCATGTAATAACCGTTGTGGAATAGCGGCTTTTTACCGAACAGGTAACGGATATCATCACTGTTCAATTCGCTCCAACGGGAATGGTAGCGGAAAATCGGGAAAATGTAGTCAAGCAGTTTTTCATCAGGCATCATCGATGCCTGGATGGCGCGGATTTTTGTGGCCGACAGGCGCATGCCGTCCAGAGTCAGGCGATTGTACGCTTCCTTTTGCGGCTCATCATATTTCATGGCCAGGACGTTGAAGATGAAAACGTCTGGTTTTTCATAGTCGATCGTTTCTTCCATCAGATAGTAGGATTGCCAGATCAGTTGCTGGGCGCTGCCCCGGATGAAGCTGGTGATTCCATATTCGTTCCAGAGCGTGACCGGTGAAAAGCACTCATACACCTCGCAGTCGCCCACAAAAATGACATCGTGACCGGTCTTCTCAGTATAATATGCTTCGATCAGCGACCCTTCAACGATACCGGTCACATATTTTGGCACCACAAGACGCTGCAGGAAAAACAGGCTCCCGATCACCAGGATCAGCACCATCAGTTTTTTTGTGATAGATATAAATTTCATCAATCGCTCCTTGCTTAAGCATTCAAAAACCCTGGCTGTGGATCAGAATTGGTTGTAGATGAACTGGCTGGCATCGTAGCCGACACCATAAGCGCCGAACAGGAGGATGGCCAAGGCCATCAGGTAAATCGTCGCATAGCGCCATTTTGAAGGAATGAGCTCCAGTCGCTCACGCATGCTGCCCTGATTCCGGCCGATGCCGCTGAC
>JAWSUP010000500.1:0-2808 GCA_033549405.1 Bacillota bacterium
TGCAGTTTACTACAGCCGCAGGCGTTTCAGGGACTACAGGTCGAAAGACCGGTTAGGATTATATTGATACAAATAGCGACCGCTAAAGCCTAGAGGTACGACATCAGCCGGCCCAAAATTGACCATGTCCAGGGCGCCGACAGATACGACCTGAGGTATCCCTGTAAGCCCTGCAGCCTCCAGGCGATGCCGTCCGGCAGACATCACACCGCCGACGATCTGGTTACTCCACTCGATTGTTGTCAGGTCGATTACACCTTCGATATAACCGCCGCTGATTAACGCTTCCATTGACCGCCCACCGACACCGGTTGTGTGGAAAATCAAGACTTCATATCCTCTGGCTTCCAGGTATTTTCTGGCGAAATCTGCACTGGGTGATGTCATTCCGAACATCGTCACCGCAATCAGCGGTTTTTTCTTCAAGACTTTTATATTTTCGAATTTCAGCATGCCGGCAACAGCAAAGGCTGCGTTTGTCAATATTTTGGTCGACAGGGAGTTCAATCCGGCCACTTCAACGACAGAGGGAACCATGATAATATCACTAATGCCCACATATGGTTCGGTGTCGCCCGAAGCTACCGTGGAAACCATCAATTTCGGCACACCGATCGGCAGGGTTTGCATCGCCGATGTCACCAAAGAAGTGACACCCGAT
This sequence comes from Bacillota bacterium, assembly GCA_033549405.1. Classification (GTDB taxonomy): domain Bacteria; phylum Bacillota; class Clostridia; order Saccharofermentanales; family UBA5734; genus JAAYBY01. Next base: position 662 of record JAWSUP010000500.1, read on the forward strand.
CCGCCAAAAGAGATAATTCCGTCGAATTTGCCCCCGTGATATAATTCTGGCAATAATTTCAACAAGCCGTTCAACATGATACCTGAAGCAGCGCGCGCGTCATTTTTTGCGACAACGGACTCGATGTCCGCACCTGCAGCTTTGACAATGTCTTCACTGCTGATGTCAGGTGTAAAGGATGGCTTCAGCAGCCCGACATGGATTGAAAATGTATGCAGATCCAGCCCTTCGATCAATTCCTTGATGTAAGAATACTCCATACTCCTCGAATCAAGCAGCCCAGCGATAGCGACAGTTTTCATCTTGTTATCCTCCTTTGCTGTTTTCCAATGTTTTTATTATCAATACGAACAGAATCAGATGCCAAAAGAGTAACGAGCCCTCTTCATAATACCATATTCACCCGCATGCGTGATTGCCGGTTTTTGTTCTGGCAGCATAAGTGTGGTCGAATTCAATTCGCAATGTCATGATGTTATTTATCGTTTTTTACTCATTTGTATTTGTATAATATTTGATATATAATTTGGATTAATATGTTGCATCTTCTGGCGCGTCAAGTACTGCATCAGCTGGTATGGATTGTAAGGGGGGCAAGGTATTCGTGGATTTGATAAACTTAATCAATCACTACAACAAACAAACGGAAAATCTGATTCCAATCCTTCTTGATTATCAACAGAGTAAAGATGACAATTGCATCACTGAAGATGAGGTTAAACTCATCGCCAGGGAAATGCAGATTTCCGAGAGCAGGATTTACAGTATCCTGACATTCTATTCACTTTTTTCTGTCAAGCGCCGGGGTAAATATATCATCCAAGTCTGTACGGATATTCCTTGTTATGTCAACGGATCGACGGATATCATCCGGATTCTGGAAGACAGTCTGTTGATAAAAATGGGTGAAACAACACCAGACGGCGTTTTTACCCTTGAGTACACCAGTTGTATCGGGTGCTGCGACAAATCTCCGGCTATCAGGATCGATTCGGAAACGTACGGCAATTTAACCGCATCCAGTTTATCCGGGATCCTCGCTGAGTACAGGAGGAAATTCTATGAAGACAGAGAATGAAATCCTGGAAACCAGGATTGTTACGGCCAGGTGTTTACGTGTGGATCCGCAATCGATTGACAGTTACTTGGGAATGGGGGGCTACTCAGCACTTCAGAAGGCTTTAGGCCTGAAAACTGCCGATCTGATCGATGAGATCAGACTATCTGGTCTTAAAGGGCGAGGTGGCGCTGGTTTTCCATGCCACACCAAACTGGACGCAGTGAGGATGGCTGAAGCCGATACCAAATATATGGTATGCAACGCCGACGAAGGAGAGCCCGGCAACTTTAAAGACAAATATCTTCTGGAAAATGACCCGCACCAGTTGCTGGAAGGCATGATCATCGAGGCCTATATCGCTGGCTGTACGACCGGGTATATCTATATCAGGGGTGAATACGACGCTGCCAGGACACTGATCAAGCGGGCTATTGTGCAGGCCAGAGAACGGGGATATCTGGGCAAGAATATTTCAGGATCAAATTTCTGCTTTGACATTCAGGTCAAGACAGGAGCTGGCTCCTATATATGCGGTGAGGAATTCGCCCTGATTGAAAGCATTGAGGGTAAAGCCGGCCGACCCAGAAATAAACCCCCTTATCCGACCTTGTCAGGCATCAACAATATGCCGACGGTCATCGGCAATGTTGAAACCATCAGCAACATTCCATTTATCATCAACAATGGACATGCCGCATATTCCAGTATCGGTACTGCATCATCTTCAGGAACCCGGCTGGTCAGCCTGTCGGGTAATATCCGGCGCCCCGGCGTCTATGAGGTGCCTTTCGGGACAAGCATCCGTGAAATCGTCGAGATACTGGGACAGGGTGTCCCTGAAGACCGGGACATACAAATGGTGCAGTTGGGCGGCGCATCCGGACCCTGCATCCCGCCTGATATGATGGATCTGAAACTCGACTATGCTGAATTTGCCGACGCAGAGCTGTCCATGGGTTCTTGCGCGGTCATTGTCATTGACAACCGGTATCCGGTTCTCGATGCAGTGCGTCTGATCACCCGGTTTTTCAAGCATGAGTCCTGCGGAAAATGCACCCCCTGCCGTGAAGGGATCCGGCAGATGCTG
>JAWSUP010000501.1:0-2807 GCA_033549405.1 Bacillota bacterium
TGTACAATTCCACATCAACCCTGCAGCGGGACGTTGTCTTCCGCATGGATCAGGAACAATGCGTCGAATTGGCAATAAGTGGCGCCAAGTTGATCAAAGAGCTGGCTGCACGTGATCAGTTCGGGACAGAGTTCACATTTGAATATTCGCCGGAAAGCTTTACGGGTACGGAAATGGATTATGCCGTCCGCATCTGCGATGCTGTCTGCGATGTCTGGCAGCCGACACCTGAACAGAAAGCCATCATCAACCTGCCGGCAACCGTCGAGATGTCCACGCCCAATGTCTATGCCGATCAGATCGAATATTTCTGCCGCAGCACACGGCATCGCGATGCCATCATCGTCAGCCTGCATACGCATAACGACCGGGGGACGGCTGTGGCTGCCACCGAGCTGGGCTTGATGGCGGGCGCTGACCGGGTCGAGGGCACGCTCTTCGGCAATGGTGAACGGACAGGCAATGCTGATCTGGTCGCAGTGGCGCTTAACCTGTTCTCGCAGGGGATCGATCCGGAGCTCGACCTGTCGGATATTGGCCAGCTGATCGAGATCTTTGAAGAAGCAACCAGGATGGATGTGCCGCCACGCCATCCTTATGCCGGGAAACTGGTCTACACGGCTTTCTCAGGATCACACCAGGATGCCATCAACAAGGGACTGGCCGCTTTCCGCAAGAAAAAAGGGCCTTGGCAGGTGCCGTATCTGCCCATCGATCCACTCGATGTCGGCCGCTCCTATGAGCCGATCATCAGGATCAACAGCCAGTCAGGCAAAGGCGGTGTTGCCTATATCCTGGAACAGTACTACGGACTGCTGCTGCCCAAACCGGTTCAGCAGGCATTCAGCCAGATTGTCACGTCTGTGTCCGACCGTCAGCAACGTGAGCTGAAACCGGACGAAATCCACCAGCTGTTCCATGACACCTATGTCAACCTGATGCAGCCTCTCATGCTGCTGACTTACAAAGAAGAGATGATCGACGACCAGCACGTCCGGTTAGATGCCGTTTTGCGGCATAACGGCAGGGAAGTGGCCGTAAAAGGAACCGGCAACGGTCTCCTCGACGCTTTCTGCCAGGCGTTGCGCCAGTATCTGGACAGTCCGATTGAAATCACCGCTTACCATGAACACGCGCTCGAACGCGGTTCGACATCCAAAGCGATCACTTATGTGCAGGTGCAGAACGGCGGTAACCGCCTTTATATCGGCAGCGGCATCAGCAGCAGCATCAGCAAATCTTCTCTCAGGGCTGTCGTCAGCGCCGTCAACCAGATGATGAAGCAGCATCAGGCTGATCAGGCCTGACCGGGATCTGTAAGCAGTATGCCGTCCTTCATCAGGAACAGCTGATCGGCCTGTCGGGCGATGTCACGGTCATGGGTCACGATGATGACGGTGTATTTTTGCTGATGTGCCAGTCCCGACAGGATATTGACGACCATTTCGCCATTCATCGTATCAAGGTTGCCGGTCGGTTCATCTGCCAATAGGATCCTGGATCCGGTAGCCAGCGCCCTGGCGATGGCTACACGCTGGCGTTCACCGCCACTCAGGCGTTCAGGAAAGCGGCGATGCAGGACTTCCGGCAAATCAACGCTGCTGATGTGCTGCGCAGCTGCCTTTCTGGCCTGGTCCGCTTTCATACCTTTAAGCTCCAAAGGATAGGCTACATTTTCAAGAACCGTCAGCAGTGGAAACAGGTTGAAGGACTGGTAGATCACCGCGACAGAATCGCGGCGGTACAGATCGAGATCCATGGCGCTGGTGGCGACACCCTTGTAGCAGACTTGACCGGATGTAGGCAGCATCAGGCCGGCAATCAATGACAATAAAGTCGATTTTCCGGAGCCGGATTTGCCGACGATCGCATAGACCTTGCCTTCAGCAAAGCTGCCGTTCGCCTCTTTGAGCGCTTCGACCGGCTGGTAGCGTGTCTGATAGGTGTACTGCACGTGTTCCAAAGTCAGGATTGGCATTGTCTGGCTCCTTATGCTTTGTCTTGTCATTCGTTCATTCTTTACTATTCCTTAGTCAGTAGAATGTCGAGGACCGAGCGATGGCGTAAAAGGCCGATAGACAGGGTTGTACCGGCCAGGTAACATACTGCGAAAATCAACAGGTGCAGTCCTGCGGCAGTTACAGCTTCAGGATGCATCAACAAAAACAAGCCGGCCGGCAGCAGTCCGGCACAAAACAGCAATCCCTGCTCTAGTAAAAAGGAGAGAAATGACTGGCTGTGCCTGGTTCCCAGGCTTCGCATCAGGGCATATTCACGCTGGCGATGCCGGGACAGCAGGTAGGATACAATAAAACCGATGATCGCTGTCAAGAAAAAAACAACCGGGGTCAGTATCTGCATCAGCTGCTTTTGACGTTTCAGAGAATGGACGGTCTCTTCGAGTTCTTTGTCGGCGATGACGATGGCGATACGCCGTCCGGCAAGCTTGCCGACCTGGGTGAAGCCGAGAGCCTCGATCCGGTCGCGGAACGATCCCAGATTCTCTGTCTGATCAAGTGTCAGTACAGCACTATAGACGCTGTTGACGAGCCATTCGCCTGGAAGAAATTGTTCTATGGGCTGACCGGACTCCAGAGCTGCGACTTTAAAATCCGGTATGAATTCATTGGCAAAACACAAAAGCCTAGGCATATAAATCGTTGCTGAACGGGTCTGGCGTTCGTATGATCCGACAATCTGAAGATCCCATACATCGAGAAAGACGATCGAATCCATCAGCGTAAAATACGCCGTTAGCCTGATTGTATCACCCAGAGCATATCCCTCGCGCTGCATCAGGTCATCCG
>JAWSUP010000502.1:0-2785 GCA_033549405.1 Bacillota bacterium
CTGGATGTCCGGCTGACCCCTGACCTGATAGAAGAAGGCTTCGTGCGGGAGATCATCAGCAAGGTCCAGACGATGCGCAAAGACTGTAATTTTGATATCATGGACCGAATAAACCTGTTCCACTCCGGCAATGACCGCATTGCCGCCATCATGGACCGGCACGCCGCCCGCATTGCCGACGAGGTTCTGGCAAATCGCATCGAACAGGGGACAGGACCCAACAGTCGGGACTGGGATCTGAATGGCGAATCATGCACATTATCGGTAGAGCGGCTGCCTGCTAGGTGAACTGAAGGGCTGACTGGACATTGACCCTGGGGCTGCTTTATTACCGGCTTCGCTTCATGATATAATCATGGGCGTGTGATTATTGCTGTATGAAGCAGCTGGGTATTGTATTGATATACCCTGGATAAAGGAGATGCCAATGCCGATATTTCCCGTCAGCGGTTTGCTGGGCTTGTTTCAGAATTTTGATCTGCAGAGTTTTTTGATCTTGATTCTGGTACTTTGCATATCGCTTTCTTTTCATGAAGCTGCCCACGCCTGGGCAGCCTGGCGACTGGGCGATGACACGGCATCACTGCAAGGCAGGCTGACCATGAATCCGCTGGCTCATCTCGATCCGATCGGATCCATTGTGTTTTTAATTGCCGGGATCGGCTGGGCCAGGCCTGTGCCGGTCAATCCATCCCGCTTTGACCGCAAGGTCAGCATGAAAAAGGGCATGATGTTGACCAGCCTGGCTGGACCGACAGCAAACTTGCTGTTGGCTACTGTCAGCGCCTTTTTGTTGTTCATGGTCGTGACAATCACCCTTTCCCTGGCGGGTGCAGGCGCATCAATTCTACAGGTCCTGATATCGCTTTTGCAGCGTCTCTATGGCGCCAATATCATCTTGGCTGTATTCAACCTGCTGCCGGTTCCGCCTCTGGACGGATTCAAGATCTTTGGTTACGCGCTGCCCGACAGGCTCTATTATCGCCTGATGTCCTACGAGCGCTACATCGGGATCGCATTTTTATTGTTGGTCTTTTTTGCCCGCGGGACCCTGACAAACATTATCAGTTGGGTTGCCTTGCCATTTAACATGATCATCTATCGTCCTATCGAATTCATCTTCAATTGGTTCTGGCAGATCATCGGCTTGATCTGATCGGATATGCTGAACACACATAATACGAGTCTCACATCATGACATACAGTCGCAAACATCATTTTCAGGAGGCACAAGATGAGTCAATCCAACAACAATATCAGCGAACGCAGGAAGGTCATACTCAGCGGAGCCCGACCGACCGGCGACATCCATCTAGGCAACTATTTTGGCGCTCTGGAAAACTGGGTCCGTCTGCAAGAGCAGTACGACTGCCACTATTTCATTGCGGACTGGCATGCCCTGACGACAGGTTATGCTGAAACTGAGGACTTGCCGGCCAATACGATCAGCTTGATGGCGGACTTTATTGCCTGTGGACTTGATCCCGAACGATCGACTTTGTTTTTGCAGTCACAGGTCATGGAGCATGCCGAGCTCTTCCTGCTGTTTTCCATGGTGACCCCCTTGTCCTGGCTGGAACGCTGCCCGACCTACAAAGACCAGCTGGCCCAACTGAAAGAGAAGGATATCACAACCTATGGCTTTCTGGGCTATCCGTGTTTGCAAGCGGCTGACATCCTGGCTTATAAAGCCGATTTTGTGCCGGTTGGCGAAGACCAGCTGCCGCACCTGGAGCTGACACGAGAGATCGCCCGCCGATTCAATTTTATCTACGACAATGTATTTCCTGAACCGCAGCCGCTCCTGACCGCAGCCAAAGTGCTCCCCGGAACAGATGGCCGCAAAATGTCCAAGAGCTATGGCAATACGATCTCCTTTGCTGATCCGCCCGATGTCGTGAAAAAAAAGGTCATGAGCATGGTGACAGATCCGGCACGGATCCGCAAAGACGATCCCGGCCATCCGGAAATCTGTTCCGTGTTTGCTTTTCACAAAGTGTTCAGCCTGGCTGAAGTTGATGAAATAGAGAGCAGTTGCCGGGCTGGTACGATTGGCTGTGTCGCCTGCAAGAAAAAACTTCAGGAACGGCTGGTCGCTTTTCACCAGCCAATCCATGAAAAGCGCACCCGGCTGCTGCAGAACAAGAACAACCTGCGCGATCTGATCGCGGCGGGTTCGGCGAAGGCGCAGGCCAGGGCCAGAGAGACACTCTCCGAGGTCCGGTCGGCCATGCATATCGGCGTATAAGCCATGATGACTGCCGCGGAAGTCCATCCGCCGGAATTGAAAATCAGCCAGTTCGAGGGGCCACTCGACCTTCTGTGCCACCTCATCGATAGAAACAAGGTCGATATTTACGATATTCCGATCGCAGATATCACAGATCAATACATCGACTATCTGGCCGGACTCGACGAACTGGACATGGATCTGGCCAGTGATTTTCTGCTGATGGCTTCAACGTTATTGCACATCAAGTCACGTATGCTTTTACCACGGCGCAGTCTGGACATTCGTGACGATGAGGCGGACCCCAGGGAAGAACTGGTGCTGAGGCTCTTGGAATACAGGCGGTGCAAGACAATCGCCGCTGAACTGAGAAAACGACATGAGCAATATGCCGGCACTTACCTGAAACTGCCGGAACCGCCCGGGCGCTTCGGCCTCGTCCTGCTGACAGATCCCTCCAGGTTGAACTGGGACTTGTTCACGGATGCCTGCCTGCATGTGACACGTCAGAACAAAGCGCGTTTCCAGGATCAGCGAGGACGGATGACCCATATC
>JAWSUP010000503.1:0-2784 GCA_033549405.1 Bacillota bacterium
TGTGAGGCGATTTGTTTTATGGAACGACTTATCCTGAGCCGGTTGCTTGAATGGAAAAATTCTCCTTATCGAAAACCGTTGATTCTGAAAGGAGTCCGGCAGGTTGGAAAAACATGGGTTCTGAAAGAATTCAGCAGACGGCATTATGATAATATCGCCTATTTCAACTTTGATGAAAATGAGGAATACAAGCAATTCTTTGAGACGACCAAAGATGTTAATCGCATCTTGCAAAACCTCATGCTGGCAAGCGGACAGAAAATTGTTCCCGAAAAAACATTTATCGTCTTCGACGAAGTACAAGACTGCCCGAAGGTAATCAACTCCATGAAGTATTTCTGTGAAAATGCGCCGCAGTATCATGTTGCCTGTGCCGGTTCGCTATTGGGGATCGCTCTTGCCAAACCGTCCTCCTTCCCGGTTGGCAAGGTCAATTTTATGCAGATCGACCCGATGACTTTTTCAGAGTTCCTGCTTGCCAATGGAGATGAAAATCTGGTGAACTATATGGAAACGGTAACCGCGCTTGAACCGATACCCGATGCATTTTTCAATCCGCTGTATGAAAAGCTGAAAATGTACTATATAACAGGCGGCATGCCGGAATCGGTACTCATGTGGACGGAAGCGCGTGATGTAGAAATTATGCAGGGGGCTCTTTCAGATATTCTCGGGGCCTATGAGCGCGACTTCGGGAAGCATCCTGAAGCAAGCGAGTTTCCAAAAATATCGATGATCTGGAAGTCTATGCCATCGCAGCTTGCCCGTGAAAACAAGAAATTCCTCTACAAAGTTGTCAAAGAGGGAGCTCGCGCCAGAGAATATGAGAATGCTCTTCAATGGCTTGTGGACGCGCGATTGTTTTACAAGATTTATCGCAGCAGCGCTCCGGGGCTTCCAATCTCAGCTTATGACGATTTGTCAGCTTTTAAAATTTATCTTGTGGATGTCGGGCTTCTCCGCCGCCTTGCACTGCTTGCTCCGACTGCTTTCGGAGAAGGCAACCGGCTTTTCACAGAATTCAAAGGCGCACTGTCTGAAAATTATGTGCTGCAAACGTTGGTAACACAATTCGAAGTCATGCCACGGTATTGGGCACAATACAATCCACCTTATGAAGTGGATTTTTTGATTCAACGCGAGAACGACATTATTCCCATCGAAGTCAAAACGGATACCAACACAACCAGCAAGAGTCTGAAAAAGTTCAAAGAAATATTCAGTGGGAAAGTAAAGTTGCGGGTCCGATTTTCTCTGGATAATCTGATGTTGAACAGCGACATGCTTAATATTCCGCTTTTTATGGCTGATCATACGGACAGGTTAATTGGACTGGCCTTAAAGCAGCTTGAAAAATAACAAGCGAAGGTATTGTTTAGGCTGTATTGGCATATTGCCGGACAGTATATCTGAAAGCGTAGCGAGGGAGGGAGAAGCGGCTGGCAACACATCATCGTCATGATTGATACAAACGTCATTCTGGATGTGACTGATAAACGTGGGCCTTTCGTACAGAATTCTGCGTCATATTAAGTGGTCATATTTCCGTTTGGCAGAAAATATTCTGGCAATCATGACACGCTTGCCTTCATCGTATACCTTGTATAAAGCAATATAATTTTTTACTGCAAAACGCCGATAACCTTTTTCTTTGAGATGTTCGTTGCGCGACCATTCAAACATATAGGGATATCGACCGATGTCTTCAAATCTCTTTAAAAATTCGCAATATAAGTCACGTGCAGCTTGTGTATTACACAGCGTGCATACAACATATGTCAGAATCTCATCAAGATCTCTTTCAGCTGATTCTGTTAGAATGACATTATAGTTCATACTTTTGCTTTAAGTCTTGAAGTGAACTAACTGCATCCTTTATTTTGCCATCCTTCACATCCTGTTCCGCCTCGTCAATTTTTCTATAGGCGTCCAGCAAGAACAGCGCTTTTTCATAGGTCTCTATACTCATGATAACCATATCGCCGTATCCGTTCTTTGTGATATAGACCGGCTCGTCTGAATTATGACAAAGCTCAGATATTTTCGACGTATTCTTCAAATCACGAATGGGTACGATCTGGGGCATAATACATCACTCCTCGTGGGATAATTATGCCACACCTGTCAATCCTTTACAAGACACACTGCTTTTGTGCGTATTTGAGGATATCTAAAAGCTGGATTTTCTGCAAATAGAACATCGCCGGCATTTGTTAACCTGCCATACCTCGCAACCGACAAATCTTCAAGGATCTTCATCATATCATCTTTATCGCGGAGTTTCATAACGGATGATCGGATTATCTGTTTTACTGCAATGCCTATTTCATCTCTTGATATATCTGCTTCAATTTCAGTACTGGAAAAGCGTCGTTCCCATCGTTCTGGTTCAATTTGACTCATTGTTACCATATTGCGTATTGCTTCCACATCAGCTCTGATCGTTTGTTCACCATTTCTTATATAAATTTCGTTTTGATAGGCATAGGGAATATCCGGCAGGTATTTCAATTACAAGTAGTTGCCTGTCATCTATTTCACGCTTTTCAAATGATACGAGCGCTTTTGGGGTGATTTCGCCAGATTTTTGGCAGATAGAAGATTTCAAGAGCACTCATCTCAAGTTTATCACCTTTCATATTGTTGCTTTTTTAATCGGCTACTAGTTCTTTCAGGTCTATAAGAACATCGAGTAGCCCCATCCATATTTTATAAAATCATGCTATATCCCCTTAACTTCCCACACATTATACCCTGCGTGACAAAAGGCACCTGTTCATGAAA
>JAWSUP010000504.1:0-2773 GCA_033549405.1 Bacillota bacterium
AAACAAGATATTGGGGATGGCGAAAATGTAGTTCTACATTTGGCGTCATCTAAGGATTATACTCTTCTGTCACATCCCGGATGTAGGCGCCAACGCCGGTTGATCCATCTGGCATCTGTACTGGAAACTTACGAGTCCGGTAGACTCGATCACTCCAGTTAACTTCCCCGACAACCAGCGACTGCTGCTCGATCACTTTAAGGTCGGAATCACGACGGACTGCAGCGAACGATGCATCTGAAATGGCGAAGTCATCCTGATTGACAATAGCGTCTGCTGCACGATTGTAGAATCGTTCAACCGCCTTATTAACGAACACATAGCGCAATGAGCTGTCTTTGAGGTAGATCAGACTGTCATCGGCATCGATGAATGTTCTGAACATTTGCTCTATATGATCGACCCTGCCTGCATTGTTCTGCGTATTGCCTTGTATCATCCGGGCATGAACCTCCGTCACATATTATGTTGCTCGATGGCAGATTGCATGAAAGCCAGACAACCGGGAATCTCTGATTCATTCTTGATGCCATGCAGAAGCATACCGCCCTGATAATCATACTGACACAGGAGTTCCAGAAACAAGCCATAATCGATGATGCCTTTACCTGGCGAGGCAAAGACGATCTCGTCTGATTCGCTGATATCTTTGCCATGCGCCAGGATGATGTCCGATCCCAGGTAATCAAAAGCCTTGCGGATCATTGGCGCGACATTGGCCTTGTAGGCTGATTTACGGGGAAACAGATTTGCGCAATCCATAACGATCTTCAGAAAGGGAGACTGCATCTCGTCAATGATCCTGCGCGCCTTCTCAGGAGAAGAGACAACATTGGATGCTTCTGTTTCAATTCCAAGAAACACTTCATATTGTTCGGCAACAGGTAAAAGCTGCGCCATTACAATCTGCAGGATCTGCCAGGATTGCTCGGATCCGTTGTCTGGATGCCACCGCCACATATCATCCGGATCGTTGGTGCCGGTACAGAGGGTCACGATCCGGCAGCCCAGCTGACGGGCTGCGTCAACCATTACAGGGAAACGTTCAATGCCGCGGCTTCGCTCAGCCGGATCTGGATGAATCATATTGAACGTCCCGTTGATGGCCACGATCTCAAGCTGATTTTCCCGCAAGGATCGCCTGATACGGTTTATCAGCCTGGAATCGATAGCGGCCGGCAACTCTTCTTCTCCAACAGAGGCAAAATCAAACTGGACTTGGGAAAAGCCATAGCCTTTGATTCGGGCAAATAAATCCTCGACCGGTTGGGTTCCAAAGTCTGTCGTACAGATACCAAGCTTCATATCCATCTGTCTTGTGCCTTTCTGATTACGGGACAACCTGTCTGTTCAGCAGAATCAGACAACCTGATCAGTATCAATATAATTTGAAACGATCACTCTTGTTCCTTCTACCTTAATGACTTTCACCAGTTGATCTTTGTCAATAAACGATCCATCGGCGATGGCATCGACGCGTTCCCCGTCAATCATAACACTGCCGGCCGGCCTGAACACGGTCATAGTCTTCCCTGTTTTACCAAGCAAATCGTTTTTATTAGCTACGGAATGCGTGTAGCCCATCTCGGCCGTCTCTGCCGTTGCCAGGACGAATCTCTGGATCAGCCTGCTGCGGCCGAATATCTTGAAGAAAACAGGAATAGCGATAACAGTCGCCGCCATGGCAATTGTGAGCATGACAACACCTTGTTTGACTGTAGGCGCAGCCATAATGATGCCGGCAAAGAGCGCGACGATACCGCCGATGCCGAAGATGCCAAATCCTGGAACGATAATCTCAATGATGATAAGGATAATACCGGCCAGAAAGATGACGGCCGCCCACCAATCGGTATTTCCGGCCATAAAACCGCCTGCGAAATAGAGGGCAAAGCAGATGATGCCCACGATGCCCGGCGCACCGAAACCGGGGGAGAAAAGCTCGGCAGCGATTCCCAGCATACCCAGGAGCAACAGCAGTGACGCAACCTCGTAACTCGTCAGGAACTGGGCGATCCGGTATCTGAAGTCGGGTTTTTCTTCGATGACCTGCGCATTGGACCAACCCATGACGCGTAGAACTTCACTGCGTCCGGAAACAATGTGATCGGCATAACCGTATTGGCTGGCCTGGTTGGCGGTCATATCCAAAATGGCATCCGGACCGATGAGCCCTTCGATTTCAACCGTTATGTCGACCATGGCCATGGCGACTTCAGGATCCCGGCCTGTCCGCTCAGCAGTTGTGCGGAATTCGCCGCTGACAAAAGCCAGGGCTTTGGGCTCGTTCGGCACCGGCTCAGCAGCGCCGATGTGACTGCCTGGCGCCATGATGATCGTATCAGCGGCGATTGATATGAGTGCGCCTGCCGATATAGCCCTGCTCTCAATATAGGCGACGACAGGAATGCCCGAAGCGATAATGGCATCGCGCATCTCGATAGCTGAATCGACCCGTCCGCCCAGCGTGCGGATCTCGATTATGACGCCTTCAGCGCCTTGGCGGTTGGCATATTCCAGGCGGTTCATCAGAAAGGCGGACATCGCCGGTGTGATTTCACCGTCTATTGATATAGCATAGATGGTTGTCTGGCTGTCCTGGGCTGCACTAGCAACCACGGGAACAGCGACCAGGACCATCAGAAGCATTAATGAAAAAATCAGTGCTCTTTTCAGTTGATTCATGATCAGCGCCTCCTGTTCTCATGTGGCATTACTCAAAATCGATGCCTGTGAAGGCGGGTGAATGATCTATACGCTTCCATTTTACCAC
>JAWSUP010000505.1:0-2765 GCA_033549405.1 Bacillota bacterium
TCCTGCGGCGGCGCCTTCATGATCTATGATACGCCGAACCGGTCTGGAACCCTGGTCGACTGGCATATGGAGGAGCTGGCCAAGGTTGCCTGTTTCTGCAGGGCCCGCCAGCCCTTCTGCCAGAAAACCGAAACTGTTCCACAGGTGGTGCTTTTGCATGCGGCGGAACATTTCTATGCGCATAATGAACCGCTGTTCAATCTGGGCAAAGCAGCAGACCCCCTTGAGGGAGCACTGCATGCCCTGCTGGAAAACCACTGTGCTGTGGATATCCGCAACTCAGAGGATCTGCTTGAGCAGCTGGATGGTTTTCCGTTGTGTGTCATCAGCGAGCAGGAGAACCTGAAGCCCGAACAACTGGCAAGGCTGCGCCGGTATGTAGGAAAAGGCGGCCATCTGCTCGTCAGCGGAGCTGAAACGACAGCCTTGTTTGATGATCTCCTTGGTGTGTCTCCGGTCGAACGGGTCGAACAGACTTATCATATACCGGTTGACCGCGGCACTGTCTGTGCCATGGGATCTTGGCGCACTGTCCGCCCGGTGCAGGATGACACGGTTATCATTTCACCGCTGCTGCTCTCCCGTGATCGCGGCCTGGAGGAAAAAGTCAGCGGCTGCTGTGCCGCAGTTATGCGCCGAGTTGGCAAGGGCTGCATCGCCGGCATTTTCGGGCCGGTTTTCGGCAGTTATGCATATTCTCATTATCCGGCCATACGTAGCTGGATCGGGCAGATCATCGGGCAGATGAACCCGCCCGGCCTGATCCATGCCGAAGGGCCGGCCCGGGTCCACCTGACCGTGCGGCGTAAAGAAAACCGGTGGCTGGTCAACCTGGTCAATCTGGGTACAGACCATCCGCTATCCCCAACCAGTCCGCTGGTCGAAAAGGTCCCGCCGGCCGGACCGATCAAAATCCGCATTCCGGCCACACGGTCACCCCTGCGGGTCAGTCTGATGCCTTCAGCCCAACCGCTCACCTGGCAGATGGAATCAGGCCACATCAATGTGACCGTTAACCAGGTGGGCATCCACGATATCGTCGTCATTGATTGGCCCTGATCCGGCCTGATCACAGTGATCGGACAGTCACCGCTTTACCGGCTGCAAGGTCAACAAGCCGTGCCTGCCCGCCCATGAAGCTGACCGATACGGTTTGCGCCACATCCGTATGAAGCACGGCTTCTGCGGCGGAGCCATCCCAGGCAAGATCGACCGTGATGCGTCCATGGGCGCAAAGCCCCCTGACAGAGCCTTTTTGCCACGCTGACGGCAAAGCCGGCAGAAACAGCAGGTGGTTGTCGCGATTTTGCAGCAGCATTTCTGCGATGCCAGCTGTTGCTCCGAAGTTTCCGTCGATCTGGAAAGGCGGGTGTGCATCGAACAGATTGAGGTATGTGCCGCCGCCGCCGACATAGTCAAAGCCGAGATCATCGACCAGTCGCAGCTGACGACTGAGCAGCTTGAGGGCCCGTTCACCGTCGAACAGGCGGGCCCACTGGTTGATCTTCCAGCCCAGACTCCAGCCGGTCCCCTCGTTGCCGCGGTCGTTTAGTGACTGCCGGCAGGCATCGGCAAGCTCGGGCGTGCCGTCCGGCGTGATCATGCGGCCCGGGTGCAGGCCATATAGATGCGACAGGTGCCGGTGATGCGGTTCCTGTTCCGGATACTCCTCAGACCATTCCAGAAGCTGTCCCCTGGCTCCAGTTTTGAAGGGATTGATGAGTTGCAGGCAGCGATCCAGACGGTCGGCAAATGCCGCGTCACAGTCCAGCAGGCCGCAGGCGATCCGGCAATGCTCGAATACTTCTTTAACCACCGTCATTGTCATGGTCGTTGTGGCAGCCACACTGCATGGTGACCCTTCGTAGATAAATGTATTTTCCGGTGAAGTCGAAGGGCAAAGGATCAGGTCGCCGTTATGGTCATCGACCAGGATGTCCAGGAAAAACCGGGCAGCTTCCCGCATGATCGGGTAGGCCGTCTGCCTGAGAAATTCCAGATCAAGCGTGTATTGGTATTGCTCGTACAGGTGGCGGCAGAGCCAGCCGGCAGCGATATTCCAGAACGCAAAGACGGCGCAGCCCGGCCGGTGATTGCCGACCGGTGAGGACAGCCGCCACAGGTCCGCGTTGTGGTGGGCCGTGAAACCGCCGGCACCATAAACCTTGCGGGCCGTCGTCTGCCCGGTCGACGACAGGTCTTCCAGCAGGCGAACCAGGGGCTCTTGCAGTTCACCCAGTCCACAGGGGAACGCCGGCCAATAATTCATCTGCGTGTTGATGTTGATCGTGTAGTTCGAACTCCAGGGCGGTCGCAATTCCTGGTTCCAGATACCCTGCAGGTTGGCTGGCTGTGTGCCCGGCCGCGAGGAGGCGATCAGGAGATAGCGGCCATACTGGAAGAGCAGCGCATAGAGCGACGGATCATCCGGCACTTGTTGGAAGTGCCGGAGTCGCTCATCGGTTGGCAGGTGCTCCGCTTCTGAGCGGCCCAGATCGAGGGTGACGCGCTGCCAGAGCGGCTGATAATCATCGAGGTGTGCCTGGAGCAGCGCTTCATATGATAACTGTGCGGCCGAATCCACTGTACGACGACAGCATGCAATATATTCGGCGCCATCGAGGAACGGCTGGCGTTGGTAGCCATTGAAACTGGTTCTGGCGGAAAACAGGAGTATGACACTGTCAGCCTGCTGAACGGACAGGCAGCCGTCTTCAGCGAACTGTGTTCCGCCCGAGGCAAGCATCCGGACGATGGCAGAAAAC
>JAWSUP010000506.1:0-2757 GCA_033549405.1 Bacillota bacterium
CTGCGGGTGAATGACTGGATTAGCATACGAAAGATCAGAAAAAACTTTCTCACGATATTCTCCTGTCTGATATTACTCTGTGGCAATGAATTTTATTCATTGCCACAGAGTTTGATTTACAAGGTGAATTAACAATTATTTAATGCCCATATTGCCTTATTTGACATGTACCTTCATGATTTCCAGAAGGAGCTACGGCTTCTGCAAAAAAATCACCGGTCTCTTTGCTTGGGTTACTCCAATGAAGTGATTTGGCATCGCCACCAGGGGCAACAGAATCATAGTCTCGCAAAACTTGAAAGAAAAAACCTGCAGTCCACATATAGCCGTGCATAACTGCTTCTCCGGTTGCATAAGTACTCGTTACCGTGCCATATAATGCATTTGTGTTCAAATCCTGCACTCCTCCATAGACAAAGGATGAACTCCCATAGTCGATATAAGCAGTAGATTTGATCATGAGCGCCATAACTGTCGAAGCCATCAAGCACATCAACAATGCACATACAGCAAATACGGTAACTTTCATTCTTTTGTTCATCGTATTTTCTCCATTTATGTTGATTTTCAGGCCATTTTTTGCTAAACTCTGTCATGCCCTTACGTAATCAGTATTGCCTTGACCTATAGGCAATAGGCCCGCCATGGCGTTATGTAAGGGATTTTTTACCCTCATTAGGCATCACTCCTTTCAACTAGCATATCTTGAACTTTTTTATAAACCTTCTGCTTCTTAGTTTGGCTTAAGATTCTGACAAAACACTGACACTCGCTGTAAAGATGAAAATGTGCTTTCATTCGAAAACCCTTATAATCTATAAACGAATCTGAAACCCATATTGTTACACTTTAAAAGAAAAATAATATACGAATCTCCATAATAACAATTACCAGTAATCGATGATGTGCAAAATTACAATGATTGCATGCAAAAAAAAACAGGTATTTTCGTTAAACGAGACTCTGCCTTTTTCAGTATTATATGATTTTTTAAGTGACGCTTATCGTTTTAGTCCCAGAAGCTGTCGAATCCGTTTCTGCGTGTGTCTTTCAATGGCGTTAAGCCTTTCCTCTGACCAGTTTATGGAAGGATGGCGTCTGAAGGTGAAACCGATCAGCCTGCGCAACTGCCGGGCCTGCGTCCTTCCCATCACTTCGCTGCAGATACTTTCAAAGGAGATGTTGCCATAGGCCGGAAAACGCATCCTGGCATATTCATCCAGCTCAACGTCATCATTTGCTATCCAGTAATTGAACAGCGACAGGCCATGATCAAACAATGGTGCGGGCGCAATAACCGCACCGGAAATGTTGTCGCGCAGAATACCAAAATTGCCCAAATGACGATCCTCATTGTAAACAACCGCATCAAACACCAGCATACTGCGCATATTCTCAAGAAAGTCCTCGCCCAGTTCGGCATAGTAATCCAGACAAGCCTTCACCCCCCCCTGAGCGTACGATTCGACCAATAGCGATAAAGGCAGTATCAATATCCGTGAAAAGCTTGCATTTGGATGCCAGAATCCCTTTCCAGTTTTCCAGATCATAGGTAACGGCATTCAGTCCCATCGCCTGTGCAATCTGACAGGCATAGTATTCGCTGTATGGTTCATTACCAGTGTTGGCCGCGCCGCTGGAACCGCCCTTATAAAGATAAATGCCGTCGTTCTCGATCAGCCGCCAGGCTTTCGGAAGCATCCCGTTGGTGGTCAGTTCCGGTGATGTGGTAAACGCTCCATGACTTTGTCCGATACCTGTGTAGGCAACGAGAGACGGGATTTCTGAAAAGCGGTTTTCATACAGATTATACTGTGCAAAAGTACCGCTGAATCCCCGAGGGACCACCCAGTAACTGTCATTCAACGATAAGCCCTTACAAACATCAATAATACCCCTGGTATTTCCGATTGACAAATTCAGGCTTTTCAGGATTTCATCTGCATATGTTCGGTTCTTTGGTATAATCCGGCGTTCAAGCCATTTCAGGATACCGTCGTTTGTCAGTGTCAGATCAAGAGGAAACAGTTTCTTCTGATTCTCATGAACAGTGACGATGTTTGTTATTAAACCCTCAATACCTCTTTCCTCAAAATTAAAGGTCAATAAGACAGTATCATATAAACGGATTTCGCAGGTGTTCGCCATGCCGATCAATACTTCCTTTATTAGCCAATCAGTTTTTCGGCAGCCGCGTTTGCCTCGTAGCGAATCTTCTCTTCGTCCAGCGTTTTCAACTCACGATGATACATCAACCAGCGGCCGGCAACCATCAGGGACTCGACATCAGAGCCGGCGGCGCTGTAAACGAGCGCCGATATCGGGTTGCCCAGCGGCGTCATGCCGGGGCTGTCTGTCCGGACTACCTGCAGGTCGGCCTGCCAGCCCGCAGCGATGCGGCCGCTGTCGCTAAATCCGAGACCGGCCATGCCGTCGGCCGTCACCATTCTGAGCATTGCCTCTGCCGGTAGAATTGCCGCATCTCCGGTCGTCCCCTTGGCCAGGAAGGACGCAAGACGCAGATCGCGGTACAGGTCGAGGTTGTTGTTGCTGGCCGGTCCGTCTGTACCCAGGACCACTGTGATACCATCCTGCAGCATGGCGGCCACATCGGCGATACCACTGCCGAGTTTGAGATTGCTGGTCGGACAATGGGCTGCAAAAACGCCTTTTTCGGCCAGAATCCTGCGTTCGGCAGTATCGAGGTGCACGCAATGGGCTGCGATCGTCGCCGTCTTGAAAAAACCGAAATGCGCG
>JAWSUP010000507.1:0-2755 GCA_033549405.1 Bacillota bacterium
GTGCTGGGGCTGCGCTGTTTCGGGATTTATTACACGGCTACCTGCCGATTACAGGATGAATCTACATGAGGAGTGAAACACCGATGATCTGGAATCCTGCCGAAAAGATGAACCGGGCCGACATGGCCGACTTGCAGCTCTTGCGCCTGCGCGAAACGATTGACCGGGCCTATAATTGCGTCCCCTTTTACCGAAAAAGCCTGGACGAATCCGGGCTGAAACCGGAATCGATCCGGTCGCTTGCAGATCTGGCAAATGTGCCGTTCACGGTCAAAACCGACCTGCGTGATCAATATCCGTTTGGCCTTTTTGCCGAACCGCTGAAGAACATTGTCCGTTTCCATTCGTCGTCCGGCACGACCGGCAAGCCGATTGTCGTCGGTTACACGCGCCAGGACATGGACAACTGGACGGATTGCTGTGCCAGAGTGGTCGCAGCCGCGGGTGTGACAGATGACGATGTCTGTCAGATATCCTTTGGCTACGGCATGTTCACCGGCGGCTTCGGCATCCATGCAGGCGCAGAAAGAATCGGTGCCAGCATCATACCGGTTTCCAGCGGCAATTCTGAGCGCCAGCTGATGTTCATGCAGGATTTTGGCACGACTGTCCTGGTGGCCACGCCGTCATATGTCCTGCATCTGACGGAAGTGATGCATGAACTGGGCATCCGCCGGGACGACCTCAAACTGCGCGTCGGCCTCTTCGGCGGCGAAGGCCATACGCCGGAAATGCGGGCCCTGATCGAACAGCGCCTGGGGATCGTCGATACACAGAATTACGGTCTGACAGAAATCTGCGGCCCCGGTGTCTCATATGAGTGCCTGGAGAACTGCGGCATGCATATCAATGAGGATCATTTCTATCCTGAGATCATCAATCCTGAGACTGGTGAAGTCCTGCCGGAAGGCACTGAGGGCGAGTTGGTCTTGACGACATTGACCAAAGAAGGCATCCCCATGCTGCGCTATCGCACCAAGGACATCACGCGCCTGAACTCCGAGCCTTGCCGTTGCGGTCGGACGAACGTGCGCATGGATCTCGTCCGCGGCCGCTCCGATGACATGATGGTCATCCGGGGCGTCAATGTCTTCCCCTCGCAAATCGAGTCTGTCCTGATGACGATCAGCGGAATCGGCCCGCACTACCAGATCATCGTCACGACCGAGCAGTTCATGGATAAACTGGAAGTGCAGGTCGAACTGATCGACGGACACCTGCTGGAAAGCTACGCGGAGCTGCAGAAGCTGACCCAGGAGATCCGCCATAAGATCCGTACAGTACTGCAGATCGATGTCAAAGTGACCTTACTCAATCCGCAGACACTAGAGCGGACAGCAGGGAAGGCCAAGCGGGTTGTCGACCAGCGTGAGAACCGGAACTTCTGAGCAACTGGCAAAGCTGCATCCGGACTGGATTCCTGGTCTGGTCTCTCGCCGGATTATCATTTTCAGACACTTTGCGATCTTGCGCCAGATGGCAGAATCTAGGATAATGGAATTGATACGGTTGCGAACCGGTTGAAATATGGTTGCTGCCGTGCAAAAAAGGTAAAGTGGTGATGATTGAATTGAAAGAAATATTACTGGGCAATGAAGCCATAGCGGCCGGCGCTCACGCGGCTGGTGTCAAGGTGATCTCTTCCTATCCCGGTACGCCCAGCACAGAGATTACTGAAGCGGCTGCCCGTTATGAACGCATCTGGTGCGAATGGGCACCCAACGAGAAGGTCGGACTCGAAGTGGCTATCGGCGCCTGCATGGCCGGCGCCCGGTCCATGAGCTGCATGAAACATGTCGGCCTGAACGTGGCGGCAGATCCGCTATTTACAGCCTCCTATACGGGTGTCAATGGCGGCCTGGTCGTTGTTGTGGCCGATGACCCCGGCATGCACAGCTCGCAGAATGAGCAGGACAGCCGGCATTATGCCCGGGCAGCCAAACTGCCGATGTTCGAGCCGGCCAACAGCCAGGAATGCCAGGACATGGTCATGGCAGCTTTCGACCTGTCGGAGCAGTATGACACGCCCGTCATGGTCCGCCTGACCACGCGCATATCCCATTCCCGTTCGCCGGTAATACCGGCGGATGTCAGGGATATCGTTGTCAAACCATACCAGAAGGATATGCGCAAGAATGTCATGATGCCGGCGATGGCAATCGGCCGCCACCAGATTGTGGAAGACCGTATGGTCCGGCTGATGCAGGATTCCGCACAGATCGGCCGTCATCAGGTGGAAATCCAGTCCGGTCAGATCGGCATCGTCACGGCTGGGATCGCCAGTCAGTATGTCCAGGAAGCCCTGCCGGACGCATCTGTTTTCAAACTCGGTCTGATCTGGCCATTGCCCATAGATGCCCTGCGCGATTTTGCCGCCAGGGTCGACCGGCTCGTCGTTGTCGAAGAGCTGGACAGCGTCATTGAGACTGAACTGCGCGCCGCCGGCATTGCCTGTGAAGGCAAAGCGCTGTTCACGCTGCAGGGCGAGTATTCCACAGCCCTGCTCCGGAAGGCCTTGACACAGGAGCCGGCTCCTGAACCGGCTTTCCTGCGGGAAAACCTGGATCAGGCGCCGCCGCGGCCGCCTGTCATGTGCGCCGGTTGTCCGCACAAGGGCCTGTTCATGGCGCTGAGCCGCCTGAAGCTGATCGTGACTGGCGACATCGGCTGTTACACGCTTGGTGCGCTCAACCCGACCAACGCCATGGACACCTGTGTCTGCATGGGTGCGTCCGTCGGTATGGCCCATGGCATG
>JAWSUP010000508.1:0-2751 GCA_033549405.1 Bacillota bacterium
CGTATCCATTGCCATGGCAGGATCGGATCTGTTATCGACCAGTTTGCCGAAACAGACGCTCTGGCGCTCGATCCTCTGGAGCCGCCACCGGACGGTGATATCGCACTTGCCGAGATCAAGCGCCGCTATGGCCGTAAATTCTGCCTTATGGGTAACATTGAGCTGAGGGAACTGGAGAATGGCGATCCATCCAGGATTGACCAGTTGGTCCGGCAGGCTATGGAAGATGCTAAAGCAGATGGCGGATTTATTCTTATGCCGACGGCAGCGCCGATCAACATCCCGCTGTCACCGCGAACGGAAGCCAACTACCTGCAGATGATTGAAAGTGCCTGGACTTATGGCCAATATGAATAGAAGTCAGCTGCGAAATAACGCAGCTACAACTATATTGTACTAGGAGGTTTTCAATGTTATACGAACTGAGAGTCTATCACATGTACCCCGGCCGTTTGCCAGCTATTCACAAGCGGTTCAGCGACGTGACACTGGCGTTGTTCAAAAAGCACGGTATCAAGGTCTGTGACTTCTATGAGGACGCGGACGGCACAGAGACGATCTACTATATCTGTGAATTTGTTGATCGCCAGACACGTGACGCAGCCTTTGCTGCTTTCCGCGACGATCCGGAGTGGCAGGCCGCTTTTGCGGCATCGCATGATGATGGCGGACCGATTGTGGAACGGGTTGAGAGCTTTTTTATGAAGCGCGTGCCGTATATCAAGCCTGATTGGTCATGATATAGAGCAAGTTTTTTTTAACAGCCACTTAGGCTTGTCAAGAATCAACATGCTCTGCAATTCTCCCGGATGATTGACCTTTTTCATCAATCCTCCGGGAGAAAGACCATGTAGCTTCTTGAGCATACCTTTAATATGCCGTGTCGTAGGGCCAGGGCTGTCCGCCGGCCAGGGCGCCGCCGTCGATATTGTACAGTTGCCCGGTCATGTATCCGGATGCCTCTGATGCCAGCAGGATGGTCAGGCCGACCAGTTCTTCCGGAAGCCCGGGTCGTCCCAGCGTGATCCGCTCGCGCAGGTAGGCAGACCGTTCCTTATGTTCCCATGTCGGCACGGTGAGAGGTGTCAGAATGTGTCCAGGCGCGATGCAATTAGCCAGGATATTAAATTTACCCCATTCGATGGCCATGGAGCGTGTCAAGGCTGCGACTCCGTTTTTACTGGCGCCATAAACTGAAACGCCGCCGAGCATGCTGGTACAATTATAGGAACCGATGTTGATGATGCGGCCGCCGGTTTTCATCATGCTCTTTTTGACGACTGCCTGAGTCAGGAAGAAGACACCTTTCAAGTTGACCGCCATGATGCGGTCATAGGTCTCTTCAGTAACATCCAGCAGTCCTTCGCGCTTGTTAATGCCGGCACAGTTGATCAGGACATCGATCCGGCCGCACTTTTCAATCATGGTGTCAACACCCTGTTCGATAACGGCCGGTTTGCTGATATCCATGGCGACCGGCAGATGCCGATCGCCAGGCAGCGCCGCTGCCAATTCAGAGACTGAAGACTGGTCAAGATCCGCAAGGACCAGTTGCGCTCCGGCAGCTGCCAGCCCTTCAGCCAGCGCCTTGCCGATACCGCCGGCCGCACCGGTCAGGAGAACAACTTTCCCTTCAAGTGAAAACAGTTTATCCAGATATGACATTGTGCAGTTCCTTTCTTATTCAGAGACCATCAAGAAATCACTTGGGCTCGATGTTTCAATTGCCTTTGGTCTGATGATCCAGATGGGTAGCAGCATCAACTATAGCCTCGGCTGTAAGTCCATAGTGCGTCAGCAATTCCTGCCAGTCGTAAGCCGATGTGCCAAACTGGTCGGCGATCCCGATCATGGACGAGGGCAGGCTGAGTCGCCCGGACAGTGCTTCATGAACAGCGCTGCCCAGGCCGCCGATGACGCTGTGCTCCTCTGCCGTGACATAAGCGCGGCAGTTCTGCAGAATTTCAGCCAGCCGATTGCCGTCCAATGGTTTGATAGTGCTGATATTGACGACTTTGAGATGGATTCCTGCACGAGCAAGTTGTTCTGCTGCCTGCAGCCCGATTGACACCATGACGCCGGTTGCCAGAAGGGCGATGTCACCATCCGGCAGCATTTCAGTGATCTGGCCAATCCGCCAGGGTGCGTCAGGGTCGGTCAGGACCGGCAGGTCATTGCGGCAAACACGCAGATAAACCGGCCCGTCGTGTTCAGCCATGGCCATGACCATTTTTTCTGTCTCAACTGCGTCGACTGGGGAGAGAACCGTCATATTGGGCAGAACCCGCATCAGGGCCAGATCATCGATACTCTGGTGAGTCGAACCGTCGCCAAAATCGGACAATCCGGCGCTGGAACCGCATATTTTGACATTCAATGCCGGTATACAGATGCTGGTCCTGATCTGGTCATAGGCGCGTCCGGTGGCAAAAACCGCGAAGGAGCCGGCAAACGGGATCTTGCCGGTCAGGCTGAGACCGGCAGCCGTTGCGATCATGTTGGCCTCGGCTATGCCCATTTCGAAATACCGTTCCGGAAAGGCGTCCTGGAAAAAGCAGCTCATGGTCGATTTTCCGAGATCTGCTTCAAGAACGACGATTCGACTGTCTTTATGCCCCAGTTTGACGAGGCTTTCACCGTAAGCTTTTCTCTGATTCAACCATTGCATGCTTCATTCCTCCGATTCTGTTCAAGATAATCCATCGCTTCGCGATAGAGTGCTTCAGTCAGGATCCCATTGTGATAGGCGGC
>JAWSUP010000509.1:0-2740 GCA_033549405.1 Bacillota bacterium
GTGAAGGCTGTGCAGCCTGTACAGTGCTCTGTCCGACCGATGCCATTCGCCTGGAACCGGTAAAGACAGGTGAGACCTATGTTTCCGCTACACCGTATGGCACTTTTTCTCATGCTCAGCTTGAGATTGGCGCCGAAGGGTCGGGCAAACTGGTGACAGAGGTCAGAAAAAGCCTTTTCATCCACGATCGTGGAGAAGACTACGTGCTGATCGATGGCTCACCGGGCATCGGCTGCGTTGTCATTGCATCCATTACAGCCACTGACGCTGTTATTGTTGTTGCCGAGGCAACCTTGTCCGGGCAGCATGATCTGGAACGCGTTATATCTGTAGCCGATCATTTTCAGATTCCGGCTTTCGTCTGCATCAATAAATGGGACTTAAACCCGTCTATTGCTGATGCGATCGAATCCTGGTGTGAACAGCACAACTATCCAGTGCTGGCGCGGATCCCTTTCGATCCGGCTGTAATGGAGGCTCTGAAAAACGGTCAGTCACCCGTCGATGCCGGCCTGGATCGGATCAGTGCACCCATCCTCAAGATGTGGACCAGCCTGCAGGGGTGGCTGGCTAAAAAGTGAAAAAGACTGCTCGCCGTCAAAGGCAGGAACATAAAATCGTATCGTGAAAGAAGGAAACAACACATGCCCGAAGACAAAGAATCTTTTCAGATCGAAACACACCCGCTTAACCAGATCCAAAGAACCATTGCCGTGCTGAGCGGAAAAGGCGGTGTCGGCAAATCCATGATCACAGCCTTGCTGGCCACTTATTTGCAGCGTTCCGGCCGTTACAGGGTCGGCATCCTCGATGCCGATGTGACAGGACCATCGATTCCCAAACTGTTTGGTGCAGAGAATTTTAAACCGCGCGGCAGTGACCAGGGCCTTTTTCCGGTCCGGACCCACAGCGATATCCAGCTGATGTCCATTAACTTGCTGCTTGAAGACCCGTCTGCTCCGGTTGTCTGGCGCGGGCCAATCCTGGCCAATACCGTCAAGCAGTTCTGGTCGGATGTCATCTGGGGTGATCTTGATTTCCTGCTGCTGGACATGCCGCCGGGAACCGGTGATATTCCTCTGACTGTATTTCAGTCTCTGCCGCTTGACGGCATCGTGATCGTGACATCGCCGCAGGATCTCGTGTCGCTGATTGTCCAGAAAGCCATCCATATGGCCCAGATGATGCAGATACCCATCATCGGTCTGGTCGAAAACATGAGCCACGTTATCTGTCCGCATTGTGGCAAGAAAATCTCTGTTTTCGGCAACGGCAGAACCGAAGCCGTAGCGAAATCATCCGGCATACCCTACCTGGGCAGCCTGCCCATAGACCCGGAACTGGCCAGGCTGTGTGATAACGGTACCATTGAACGGGTTCACAAGTCTTACCTGGACGATTGCCTGGCTGCACTTGAGCGCATTCCGCCCAGAGATGGGGCAGCAGGGACTGGTTCTGCAATATCAAATAAACAGGGGCAGCCGGAAGCAGATCAAGGTAACACCAAAGAGAATGAAAAGCAGGAAAGAAATACTGATGCCAATCAGGAAGAAAAAACAGGAGGATCTATGAAAAAAATTGCGATTGCTGCCAATGACACGGTTGTCGCTGACCATTTCGGTCACTGCGATGGTTTTGCCGTGTATACTGTCGGGGACGATGGAAAAGCCCAGAAGGCGTTTGTGCTCAATCCTGGCCATAAACCGGGCTTTTTACCCAATTACCTGCACGATCAGGGCGTCCAGGTGATCATTGCCGGCGGCATGGGTTCCGGTGCTGTTGAAATCTTCAATGAAAAGGGGATTGAGGTGTATACCGGCGCCAAAGGATCTGTCGATGAAGTGATGCGTTGCTACCTAGACGGCACCTTGATGTCATCCGGTTCTGTCTGCCATGAGCACCAGCAAGGAGGCACGTGCGGCCACTGACCGCATGGTCCTGGTGTTGCCCTTGCACCGTTGTTCTGTTACGGTTATCTGGTAATAACCCTAAACCCAGAGCGTGACGCAAGAACCACGGGAGGAGTAACCTATATGCTGACGGCGCGCATCCTTACCTGGTTGCTGAACCGTTCCGGCAAACCATTCGCTTTTCGCCCGGTCACTGATCCGACCTGCCTGCCGGCACATCTGCCAGCAGCTGATTTCGGCCTGTATGTCCACATCCCGTTCTGTCGCCGGTTGTGTGCGTTTTGCCCTTACTGCAAGACCGTTTACCGGGAGGAACAAGCCCAGGCCTATGTGCAGGCTCTGATAAAAGAAATCGATCTTGTGGCTGAGCGATATGACCTGACAAAAAAGAAGCTGCCTGCTACCGACCTTTATTTTGGCGGCGGCACGCCGGCCTTGCTGGCAGAACACCTGATCAAGATTATCGACCGTCTGAAAGAATATTATGATATTCGCGGCGGTATCGGTATAGAACTGCATCCTGATGATATCGATGAAGCGACGCTGAACACGTTGGCGCAAGCCGGCTTCTCGAAGATCAGCATCGGGGTGCAGTCTTTCTGTTCCGACACGCTGGAAAAACTGCAGCGAAAAACGGCAGATCATGCTGAAGCAGACCAGTCCGGGGCAGATCTATCAGCAAAAATGGCCATGGTTCGTAATTTCGGTTTCAGAGTGATCGACATCGACCTGATTTTCGGTATCCGGGGTCAGACCGCCCGCTCGCTGGAACAGGATATCCGCCTGGCGTTCGCCTCAGGCGCAACCCAGGTTTCCACTTATCCCCTGAT
>JAWSUP010000510.1:0-2732 GCA_033549405.1 Bacillota bacterium
ATAATAACACCACGCAGGACAGGCGGGATCCGGCTCCGGCCGGGTCCCGGCCGCCTGACGCATGTGATGGCAAGAGGAGCAGCGGCATGAAAGTTTGTATCATTGGCATGGGGCCGATCGGCAACACCCACGCCAGAGTTTACAAGTCAATACCCGAAGTTGAGCTGATCGGCGTCTGCGACCGGATCGAGGAACGCGCCCGGCAGGCAGGCCGGCAATACGGCGCTGCCTGGTACCTGGACGCGCAGCAGATGCTCGATGACCTGAAGCCGGATCTCGTCAGCGTTTCGACCGGCGGGTTCGAGTATTCCAGTGACCATTATGAACCGACTTTGCAGGCGCTGGAAGCCGGCGCGCATGTGCTGTGCGAAAAGCCGATCTGCAACGACCTGGTCAAAGCAGAAGAAATGGTACAGACAGCCAGAAAACGCGGCCTATGCCTGGCCGTCGATCTCAACCACCGCTTCACACCGGCTGCAAGGGCAGCGAAACAGTGGCAAGATGATGGCCGCGTCGGTGAGCTTTTGTTCATCAACATGAATCTCTGGATCGGCAGGTCTGGTGAATTCGAAACAGAGTTTTACCACCTCAAGGCACTCAACCCGCACAGCGTCGACATCGTCCGCTATTTCGGCGGCGATGTGGCTGAGGTGCAGTGTTTTGCCATGAAAGCCAGCGGGCGCAACCTGTACTCCACCCAGTCGATGAACCTGCGGATGGCGAATGGGGCTGTCGGCCACATCACCAGTTCGTATGACATCAAGCGCGGCCATCCGATGGAGCGCTGCGAGGTTGCCGGTACAAAAGGACGCCTGATCGTCGATGACATGTGGCGTGAAGCGACGCTCTACCCGGCGGATGAATTGATCAAACAAGTCTACACCAATCCCGTGTTTGGCGGTTTCACCGGCTTTTACGACACCTTCGCCGATCGGATCAGCACCTATGTCAAAGAACTCCTGGCCGGTGTGAAGCCGGAAGACATCGACGGCAGCGGCCAGGCAGGTCTGGAAGCCAGTCGGGTTATCCATGCCGCCATAGAATCGATCCGCCGCGGCGGCCAGCCGGTTCTGGTCGCCGAAGTCAGCCGCTGAGGCGGTCTGGGTCAGGAGGCCGGCATGGTTACTTTATTGACAAGAGCCGATCAGTATTTCGATACCGGCTTCCCCCTGGTTGTGATCAAGAACAGCCAGCATGGCAAAACCAGCCTGCATCGCCACGAGTTTTACGAGATTGTCTATATTGATCACGGCGTGTCGCTGCACAGCCATGAAGGACAGATCCAGATCCTGACGGCGGGTGATTTGTTCCTGGTCTTGCCCGGCGAAGTGCACAGCTACATCAGCACCCACAATACGGGCCTCTATAACTGCCTGTTTACAGCAGAAGCCTTCGCCGGCCTCGAAGCCGATATCTCGGCATTGGCAGAGCTGGGCTGGATGCTGGACGGGCGCGGCCATGAACGGGTCGAGCGCGTCCATGCCGGGATGGCGCAGCGGCAGCAGATCGCCCTGATTCTCGAGCAGGTCAACTGGGAGAAGGCCAATAAGCCGATCGGCTGGCAGCTCAAGTGCAAGACGCTGCTGATGGATCTATTCGTGATCTATGCCCGCCTCCTGGGGACACGGCGCCAGGAGACACAGGAAACGAGCGCCAACTTTCGCCAGATCCTCAAAGCGGTTGCCTACATCGAACAGCACGCCGACCGGGAGATCGCTGTTGACGACATCGCCAAAGCAGCCGGTTTGTCCTCGGGCTACCTGTCGCGCCAGTTCAAGCATTTCCTGGGGACATCGCCGTCGGAGTATGCCAGGAGTTTCCGTATGGCCAAGGCCGCCGAACTGCTGCGCAACGAATCCAAGAGTATTGCCGCCGTCGCCCGCGAACTCGGCTTCGGCGACACAGCACTGTTCTCCCGCCAGTTCCGCCTGGTGACCGGCATATCACCGACAGGATTTCGCAAAAACACATAATCCGCAAAGAACGTGATCTCAAAACACACGATCTGTCAATTGACATGGGCCGCCTGTAGCGGGCGGCACCAGAACAGGAGGAACGAATATGGCACTTAAAATCGGTCTGGTCGGAATGGGCGGCATTGGCAACACTCATGCCGGCGTTTATCAACAGGATGAACTGGCGGAACTGGTCGCCATCTGCGACGTCAAGAAGGAAAAGGCTGATGAAGCGGCAGCCAAATATGGCGTCCCCGCCTTTTATTCGCTGCAGTCCATGCTGCAGTCGATGCCGGAGATCGAAATCGTCGATGTGACGACATCCGGTTACGAGAACGGCAGCTGGCACTACATCCCGGCCATGGAAGCATTAACGGCCGGCAAGCATGTGCTCGTGGAAAAGCCGATCTCCAATGACGTCCGCGAAGCGCGCGACATGGTCCAGCTGGCGGCGAAAAAGCAGCTGTATCTCGGGTGCAACCTCAATCATTATTTCACGAAACCGGCTGCCCGCGGCGATGAGCTGATCGCCGAAGGCAAGATCGGCGAGCCGGTCTACATCATCCACAAAATGGGCTTCAACGGTGGCCAGGTGTCCTATGCCGGGCCGGGCGCCGAGCGCTGGAAACGGCCTTATTCACACCTCAAGGCCTTCCTGGCGCATCCATTCTCCGTCCTGCGCCACTTCGGCGGCGACATCACGCATGTCCAGGCTTACCTGAACAAGCCCGGCGTCAGAAAGACCGCCAACGACCTGATGTATTCGATCAACAGCGT
>JAWSUP010000511.1:0-2709 GCA_033549405.1 Bacillota bacterium
GAGCTCGATCAGAGCGGGGGATGTCGTGCTGGTGAGCGGGCCCGGGGCGATCGGCCTGATGGCAGCACAGGTTGCCAAGGCTCAGGGTGCGGTCGTTGTCCTGTCCGGCACTGCCATCGACCAGACACGGCTGGAGCTGGCCAGCACCCTGGGGATCGATTATACAGTGAACATACAGGAAGAGAGCCTGACAGACAGGATCAACCTGCTGACAGGATCTGAAGGTGCTGACTGCGTCATCGAATGCTCCGGCAATGCCGCCGCGACCAATGCCGGCATGCTGCTGTGTAAAAAGCGTGGCTACTTTGTCCAGATCGGGCTTGGCGGCAAACCGGTCACGTTCAACCTCGATACCGTCTGCTACCGCGAACTGCGTTTTTCCGGTTCTCTTGGCTCTACAAAGTGGAGCTGGAACAAGGCGATCGACCTGGTCGCCGGCGGGCGGGTCAATCTGGCTGCCCTGGCGTCGCACACGATGCCGATCACCCGGTGGCGCGAAGCTTTCGACTTGTTTGAGAACAAACAAGGCTGCAAGTTGATCTTGACACCTGTCACTGATTGAGGGAGGTTAATCCTATGACCAGTCGCGAAAGAGTCCTGACCGCGCTGAATCATGAAGAACCTGACCGCGTACCCATCGATCTTGGCTCTACTGCAAATACCGGTATGACCATAAAAGCGTATGAGGCCCTGAAACAATACCTGGGATACCATCGGGAAACCGTTATGCTCAGCAAAGCGCTGCAGCTGGCAATAATGGATGAAGATATCCTGAACCTGCTTCATGTGGATACCCGGGGTGTTTTTATCGGTGCTCCTGATTCAGGATCCGACATAAATCTTGGTGATACTCAGTATGAGGATGAATGGGGTGTCGTCCGGCATAAACCCGAGTCCTCTTTCTATTACGATGTGATCGGGAGTCCTTTTCAGGATGAAAGCGATAAAAAGAATTTCGACCGGTTCAGATGGCCGGATCCGCGGGATCCTGGAAGAACGAGGGGTATGAAAGAACGCGTCAATGATTGCTTAAAAAGTTCCGATTGTGCTGTCGTCTTGCACCTTGCAGGTGGGTTTATCACCCAAAGCCAGTATTTGCGGGGTTTTGCCGGCTGGTTTGAAGATACTTTGCTGGATACGGACTTTCTGTGTGCGCTACTCGACCGAACCTTGGATTTTGCCATTGAACTAACCAGATCAGTGCTTTCGATCGTTGGCCGCGATGTGGATGTCATCCATTTTGGCGATGACCTGGGTGCTCAGAACGGACTGATGATTTCACCTGCTTGCTACAGACAATATATAAAACCAAGACAGGCTAAACTGTTTGCTGTGGCTAAAAGTATGACACACGCCAAGCTTCTTTATCATACTTGCGGGTCAGTTTATGAAATACTGGATGACCTGGTTGAGATTGGCATCGACGCACTCAATCCGATCCAGCATAATGCCCGGGGGATGGATTGTGCTATGCTGAAAAGGGAGTATGGTGATCGGCTGGCTTTTTGGGGCGGTATAGACACAAACTATGCCCTTCCCAGGGGAAGTGTCGCCGATGTCCATGCTGAGGTTAAAAAACGCATCCAGCTATTGGCGCCTGGCGGTGGCTATATCTTGAATCCTGTTCATAATGTCCAGCCGGATGTTCCGCCGGAAAACCTGATGGCCATGATCGAAGCCTGCAGGGCATACGGTCAGTATCCGGTTTGAAACAAGGCACACAATGAAAACGATTGACGAACAACTTCAGGAGATTGAACCTTTCCTTATCGATGTCAGGCGCAGTATTCACGCGCACCCGGAAAAAGGTTTCATGGAAAACCGGACATCAGGAATCGTGCGCCAGGTCCTGGAAGAATGCGGCGCAGAGATAAAAAGCGAAATAGCCCAAACGGGCGTCACCGGATTGATCAGGGGTGGACAACCCGGACCCGTCATCGGCTTGAGACTCGACATGGATGCGATTGCAGTTACTGATGAGAAAACTGTGTGTTACAAGTCTTCTGTCGATGGCTTATCACATGCCTGCGGGCATGATGTGCACACAGCCGTAGGGCTTGGTCTGGCGAAGATCATAGCCATGAACCGGGCAAACGTGAGCGGTGCGGTTAAACTGATATTTCAGCCGGCTGAAGAAGTGCCGTTCGAGCATACCTTAAAGGCGTTTGATAGATACAGGGAAGCGCCGGCCGGCAGACGGGGAGCGGCAATGGCTGTTGCTGCCGGCGTGCTGGCAGAACCGGACGTTGACATGCTGCTGGGGTTCCATTGCTGGCCAGAATTGCAATCAGGTAATATTGGTTATCAATCTGGGGCATCGATGGCCGGCACGGGTAATTTCCACCTCGAAATCACCGGCAGCGGCGGACATGCCGCGACACCTCATCTGACAGTTGATCCGATCGTTATTTCAGCCCAGGTGATTGGCGCGTTGCAGACACTGGCAAGCAGGCGGATCAAACCAGGCACACCTTTTGTACTGACCATCGGAACAATCAAGGGCGGTGTGAGAAGAAGTGTGATCGCTAATTCTGTTGATATGACCGGAACCGTCCGTTCCAATGACGAGGATATGCTTCAGGAATTTATTCCTGCCGAGATGGAACGCCTGATTAATGGCATCACGCAAGCATCAGGTGCAGCATATACATTCAACTACGCCGTTGATGTCCCGCCTGTGATCAACAACGATGCGCTGCTTCAAGTAAC
>JAWSUP010000512.1:0-2708 GCA_033549405.1 Bacillota bacterium
AGCCCGATCTGGTAGTCACCGCCGAAATGCGCATCGGACCCGATACCGTGCACCAGGCCATAGCGTTGCTGGTCTTCCACGAGGTGATCGAAGGGGTGGTCGGGATTCCACTCGGTGCCCGGCTGGCGCATCCAGATCAGGGCAAACATCCAGCGATTGCAGAAAGCGTCGCACGGATCGATGTGAATCGGATGCACTGCCATCAAGTTGTAAAAGGTTTCGCTCCAACCCTCATAGCCATACCAGCCGCCGTTGGCGTGCGTGACATGTGGCTTAAATACAAACTCTTCCGGTGCCTGGACCGATCCGTAATCGTCCCCATCCTGGTAGCGGCGATTGTCGCGCTTGGCTAGTGTGTCTTCGATTTTCCGCTCACGCAGAATCTGGATCCGGTCGTAATAGGAAAATTGACCCGTTGCGGGAAGTTGGTTGATGCGGTTGATCATGAATGCCTCCTTACGCGTCTGCCCTGACGCTTATGCCGGCCTGCCGGGCTACCTGTGCCAATACCTGGACCCGTTCACGAGAGAGCGGCCGTGTCTGGGCAAAAGGGTCTTCATACCCCAGGCTAATGTATTTCGCATGACCAAGCGGATTGAAATTGAGCAGTTCAAAATAGAGCATATGCCGCATGGGTTTAAGGAACGCGGCAATGGCTGCGATATTGGCCTCATTGTCCGTAACGCCTGGGATCAGGGGGGTGCGGATCAGAAACGGCTTACCGCGCGCCTCCAGCAGCCGGATGTTTGCGAATACCCGCTCATTGGATACGCCGGTCCACGTCTGATGCGCTGTGTCGTCAGCCAGCTTAAGATCTGCCATCACCAGATCGAGTAGGGGTAAAAGCCGTTCCAACCGATCAAAATCGACATTCAGATTGGTCTCAACCGCCTTCTGGATGCCAGCCTGGCGGCAGGCGTGCAGCAGTTGTTCAGCAAAATCTGCCTGGCACAACGCTTCGCCACCGGTCAGGGTCACACCGCCGTTCGAGCGCTGATAATACGCCAGGTCCTGGTTTACGTCCTGCATGACCTGGTCAATAGACATCTCAGTGCCGGACATCACCAGAGAACCGGCATAACAGACGTCTGCGCAGTGTCCGCAGGCCGTACAGCGTGTCCGGTCGTAGAACAGCTGACCGTCGCGGATCCAGCGGGCCTGGCTGGGACACACCGTGACGCAGGCGCCGCACAAGATACATTTCTCGGGATAGACATGCAGCTGGCGCTTGCCGCTGATGGTCTCCGGATTGTGGCACCACGGGCATTGCATGTTGCATCCCTTGAAAAAGATGCTACTGCGGATACCGGGTCCGTCGTTGAGGGAAAAGCGCTGAATAGTTGTGATCATGCCCATCATGGTTGCGTGTCACTCTCCTTGCTGGATTCGTTCAGGTGGTGGTCTTTTTCATGCGGGTCGGTTTGCTTGGCCTGCTTGATCCGGTATTTCTGCGGGGTTATACCGTATTCCTTCTTGAACAGGGTATAAAAATACGATTCGTTCACAAAACTGACTCTTTCACAAATCTGGCTCATGGACAAGTCCGTTGTAGCCAGGAGGATGCAGGCCATGTCGAGGCGGTACTTGTTCAGACAGGTGCTGAACGACACACCGGTCTCTTTTTTAAAGAGACGATTGAAGTAGACAATCGACAGGCTGACCTCCTGTGCAGCCAGCTTGGTCGAAAAGTCGGGCTCCATATAGCGCTCGCGGATCATGTTCATAGCCCGCTCGACGCTTTCCGACCACGAAGCCTGTTGGGTCGTCCGGTGATTATCAGATAATTGCCGGCAGATGGCCAGCATTTTCTGCCGGCACTGCTCCAGGGTTTCCAGGTTATCGAACATGCGTCGGTAACGGTCAAAATGGCCGGGTTCCTGCTGAATTCGCTTGTCCAGGCTGTAGGTGAGTAGGTTGGTGGTCAGTTGGCTCACGTACAAGCGGGCGTAATCGTAACTCAACTGGTCCAGTTCGGAGAAAAACGCGTTGACGGATGCTTCCATATGGGTTCCGTCGTCTTCCTGGATTGCCAGCCAGATTTCGTTTTCCAGCTTGCGGTTATACTGACTGAATTGGGTCTGGCGCTCCTTTTTGAGCAAAATGGCGTCTTCGCCCACGAAGAAGCGCTCCTGGAGCAGGCTCTCAGCCTCTTCAAAGGCGTCCTGCAGGGCGTAAAAGTCAGCGCAGACACTGCTGACCGCCAGGGCAAATTCCAGAGGATGGTGCTGTTTGAACCGTTTCTTTGCTTCAGCAAAGGCTAATATCAACCCTTGGGTAACGGTGACCGTCTTGAGCTGCAAGATGCAAACTGCGCTGTCAGACGCAACCAGGAGGCTCTTGGTATCCAGGCAAAGGGGACGCATCGTATCGCTAAGAATACCGGCCAGTTCATGGATCATCTGGTACTTGCGGCTGCGAGACAGGTCGCGATAATACGGCGCATGGCTGACTGAAGCCAGGCAGATCAGGTAGTACGGTGCGGTAATCAGTGACTCGTGGTTGCGGATCAGATTGGCCTGTTCATCATCCAGTCGGCCCTTCAGGAGGGATTCAATCGCATAGTTGAGCAACAGTGATTCGTTGAGGTTGGATACAGTCACGTAATGTGAAAACTGCTCGTCGAGATAACGGATCTCGTTGGCCGCTTCGGGCTGGCTGGTTTTCTTCCCGCCTGCCTGGTAACCAACCTTGACCAGCAGCTTCTCAAG
>JAWSUP010000513.1:0-2707 GCA_033549405.1 Bacillota bacterium
CTGTAATCTCCTGTCATACAACTATTGACAGTCCCTCTGACAGCAAGCTATACTTGACAGGCAGGGTCGGTTTTACATCAAAGCCGCAGCCCGGCAGTAGAACGGTAGAATGGTAGAAATTGCATCATGGTCTGTGGAGCACGGTAGTATGGAAGGTAGTCCTGTCACTTTTCTGTACTGCTTCAAGCGAGACGCTTGTTTCTCCCGCTCCTTGTTCGTGATCGTTTCCCATCACCAGCAATGAGGGGATTTTTTTATGTTGAAGAGAACAAAATGGTTGTCTGTCTGCCTGATCCTGATCCTGGCGGCCGTCGCAGTCCTACCTTTGGCTTCCTGCAGCAAGGCGGAGGAGAAAAACTTCGTCCTGAAACTGGCGCACTTTTTTCCGGCAACCCATCCGGCCGAATCCGTCCTGGTCAAGGGCTGGTCAGATGCGGTAAAGGAAGCGACCGATGGCCGCGTTGTCATCGAGAGCTATCCCGGCGAATCATTGGCCAAAGCTGCCGATATATATAACGGCGTCGTTGAAGGTGTCGCCGATATCGGCCTGTCCTGCTTCGCCTACACGCCCGGCCGGTTTCCTGTGCTTGAAGCATTTGAACTGCCCGGAGTCGTATACCTCAACTCGCGTTCAGCCAGCATGGTGGCCTGGGAAGGTATTAAAGCGTTGAATCCTGCCGAAGTCCAGGACACCCATCTGCTCATGGTCATCGCGACCGGCCCTGGCGACTTGTTTACAAAAGCACCGGTCAGGACATTGGCTGATCTGCAAGGTATGGAGATCAGGGCAACCGGCATCAGCGCTGTGACGATCAAGCAACTGGGCGGCGTACCGGTCGGCATGCCTCAGTCTGAGACCTATGACGCCCTGTCCAAGGGCGTCGTCAAGGGGAATCTATCACCTGTGGAAGTGCTGAAGGGCTGGAAACATGCTGAAGTCACGCAGTACATTACGGAGACGCCTTTCTTGTACAACACGCTGTTCTTCATCACCATGAACAAGTCAGTGTGGGAATCCATCCCGGCTGATCTACAGAAAACCATTACAGAAGTTACCGAGAAATTCCATGAAGAAACCGGTGCTGCCCTCTGGGATATGCAAAATGAGGTTGGCCTTAAATACGCTGTCGATGAACAGAAGATGGAAGTCATCCCGCTTTCAGCAGAGGAAACCGCACTCTGGATCGAAACAGTAAAACCCATCCAGGAAGAATACAACACAAAACTGACAGGCCTCGGCATCACATCTGATCCGCTCAAGACCATCTTTGAGCTGGCTGACCAATATAATGAACTGTATAAATAGTATCTGTTCAATGACCTGATTTTTACAATCGGCAAGATCAATCTATGCTGCGCCAGCAAAAATGGTCTTGCCGATTGCGCGAAGCTCCGGTATGATAGCTGGTGCGGCCGCTCAATCGCCTTGGCCGCAGGGAGGCTGCCTTTGACACCATATGACCAGACAAGAAGAAGCATAGCCGCGCGGCTGCTGCCAGCCATCAGGCGGATAGCGACTGTTATCGGTAAGGCCTGGCCGAAACTGCCGGCCTGGTTGAATACACTTTCCTGCGCAGCCCTGGCAGGACTTATGCTCCTGGTCACACTCAACGTTATCCTGCGGGCTGTCTTCAAGTCGCCGATCCTTGGCACCTATGATCTGACCGGATTTATGACCGTCATCATCATCGGCTGTGGTCTGGCTTTCTGTTCCATTGATAACGGTCATATCGAAATCGGTTATTTCGTGGACAAAGCCGGTCCGAAAGTGCGAGCCTGGATCGTCCAGATTGGTCGGATCCTGTCCTTTGCGGTGCTTTCAGTTTACACCTATGCCCTGTTCAACATGGGGACACGCCTTTTGAAAGCCAATGAAGTGTCGGTTACGACCAGGACCCCGTTGTACCTGTTCATTTACCTGCTGGCCATTTGTTTTGCCGTCTTTTCACTGACTGTGCTGGCCAAGATTTTTACTAAAAATCCTGAAGGGAGCTCAGATAGTGACACCTGAAATCATCGGCCTTCTGGGCATTGTGCTGTTTTTGCTGTTGATCTTCCTCAAGGTGCCGATTGCCTATGCCATGATGACCATCGGTCTTCTGGGCTTCGGGTTGCTTGTATCTTTCAAGGCGGCTTTCAGCATGATAGCGACGGATATCTTCAGTACATTTTCATCGTACTCACTCAGTGTGATCCCCATGTTCATCTGGATGGGTTTTATCGCTTACTACTCAGGAGTCGGTACGAACCTCTATAACTTCACCTATAAGCTGGTTGGCCATAAAAAGGGTGGTCTGGCGATGGCTACCCAGATCGCCTGCGCCATCTTCGGCGCAATCTGCGGATCCAACACGGCAACGGCCGCAACCATGGGCGCCATAGCCCTGCCCGAAATGAGAAAGTACCATTACGCTGATTCGCTCTCATCGGCCAGTGTCGCAGCCGGCGGCGCCCTGGGCGTGCTTATTCCTCCAAGCGTCATTTTCATCATTTACGGAATACAGACTGAGCAGTCTATCGGGAAACTGTTTATAGCCGGTATCATCCCCGGGCTGCTCCTGATGGTGCTCTATATCCTGGCCATTTATATTGTCGTTTCCATAAATCCCGCTTTGGGTCCCGCCAGCCGCAAGTTCTCATGGCGGGAGCGGATTTCCGGCCTGCAGAATGGTCTGGTCGAGGTCATCTTCACCTTTTGCATCTCCCT
>JAWSUP010000514.1:0-2696 GCA_033549405.1 Bacillota bacterium
GGCTGCGCTGGTTCACGCTGACGGGCACGGGGGTTGTTCAGGACCGTTTACCGGAATCGACCGAACTGCTGGATTTTTCCCTGGCCGGCTGCCTGGAACACTTTGACGAATACCTGGCACACCAACCCATCGCCATATTCTGCGAAAACGACAGCTGTGCCCTGCAATTGAGCAACAGCCTGCGCGAGCGCGGTCTGGCCATCGGCGATACCATCGGCATCATCGGATTTGACAACGAATCAGCCGGCCGCCACCATCAGCCTCCCCTGACGACAATCGCACAGAATGGTTGGCTGATAGGCGATACGGCCGCACGGATGATGCTTGAGTCGCTCTCGGGCTCACGTAAAGCCATTGTCCGCCATGTCCTGCCGACACAGATCATTGTCCGGCGCTCTTGCGGCGAAGAATCGGATCGATAAAGCCCCATTTGACGAAGGAGGATCGCTTTATGAAGAATCTCAATCACCTGGAAGACCTGATCAAAACCTATGTGGATAAAACAGCTGCGAACGATGAGCGTTTGCAGTCGAACTGGGGCAGACGCCTGACCCTGCAGCTGATGTATGCAGTCAAGCTGTCTGAGACGGCCGACAACCAGTACGACGATCTGGTCACGCAAGCCATTGAACATACATGGCAGGCGTTTACAGAAGAAGGCGCCGTAACCAGGACCGAATGCCTGGCAATGGAACAGCTTTTGGCGCCGTTGGCTGAAAAAGCCAAAGCCCTCAATCTGATCTGTATCGGCCATGCACATATCGACATGAACTGGATGTGGTCTTACGATGAAACGGTTTCCGTTACCCTGGAGACCCTGCGCACCATGCTGGACCTGATGGATGACTACCCGGACTATACATACGCACAGTCACAGGCCTCAGTCTATGAGATCGTCGCCCGCCATGACCCTGAAATGCTGGAGCGCATCCGCGAACGGGTCAGGGAAGGGCGCTGGGAAGTGACTGCTTCGACCTGGGTGGAAGCGGATCGCAATATGCCAAATGCGGAGAGCATGGCTCGCCATTTCCTTTACACACGTCGTTACCTGGCAGATTTGCTGCAGATTGATCCGGCGACCCTCGATCTCGATTACGAGCCGGACACATTTGGCCACCACCAGAATGTGCCTGAAGTATTGAGAGATGCCGGTGTCCGCTACTATTACCACTGCCGCGGCGCCGACGGTCCATATCTTTACCGCTGGCAATCACCGTCAGGACGCAGCATCCTGGCTTATCGCGAACCACTCTGGTACAACTGGGATATCGATGGCCGCTGTGCGCTGGTGGTGCCGAAACTGTGCCGCGACCTTGGAATGAACACTGCTCTGAGGGTCTATGGTGTCGGCGACCATGGCGGCGGCCCGACGCGGCGCGATATAGAAAAGATCCTGGAGATGGATACATGGCCGATCTTCCCGCATTACCAGTTTGGCACCTACCATGACTTCTTCAGGAGTGCAGAGGCGGTGGCCGACAGCCTGCCGGTCATAACCGGTGAGTTGAACTTTATTTTTGACGGGTGTTACACGACTCAGACACGGATCAAGCGTGGCAACCGTCAATCTGAGCAAGCATTGCTGACGAGCGAGCTGACCGGCGCGCTGGTCGGCACAGCTCTCGGATGGCCGTATCCGACCGATGTCTATGCCCAGGCCTGGAAGAAGGTGCTGTTCAACCAGTTCCACGATATCCTGCCCGGTTCAGGCACTGTCGATACGCGCGAGTATGCCATGGCTTTGTACCAGGAAGCATTTGCCCTGACCAGCACACAACAGATGAAAGCGCTGCGCGCATTGGCCGGGCACATTGATACGACTGCCCTGACAGTGGCTGAAGACATCCGGTTTAGCCGCGCTGAAGGCGCAGGCGCCGGTTTCCCGACCGGAAGCGGTAATCTGCCGCGAACTGCCCGCCACAGTGGTCTGCACCGCCTGTTTATGGTCTGGAACCCACTGCCTTTTGAGCGGGAGGAGCTCTGCGAATTGACGATCTGGGACTGGTCAGGTGACATAGGGCGCCTGCAGGTCAGTGACGGCTATGGGCAGATCCTGAATCACCAGGTTATGGCCAGCGGAAAGGACCAGTATTGGGGCCATCGTTACCAGACGATCCTGGTTTTTGCCCGGGTGCCAGCATCGGGTTACCGCACCCTTGTCA
Organism: Bacillota bacterium; assembly: GCA_033549405.1. Taxonomy (GTDB): domain Bacteria; phylum Bacillota; class Clostridia; order Saccharofermentanales; family UBA5734; genus JAAYBY01. The sequence continues at coordinate 2,163 of JAWSUP010000514.1, forward strand.
TCGACGAAACACCGCTTCAGGATATCTCTGTCTGGGCGCATGATGTGCGCAAAATCAAGCCGGCTGAACTGATTCTGGAGAACGAATACCTGCAGGTGACTGTATCTGAACAGGATGGAACCATCCTGTCTCTTCTGGATAAGGAGACCGGTCGGGACTATGCCGATGCCTGCGAACCGACGGGCGTGTTCCGGCTGATCCGCGAAAATGCCTCGCGCGGGATGACAGCCTGGGTAGTCGGCGCCTGGCGGCAGATCCGCTCGCTGCACCAGGATGTCAAGATCACGGACATCTCCCGGGGCGATTTGCGCCAGAGTATCACCTGGATGACAACCTTCGGCAACCAGTCTGACCTGACTGCGACTCTGTCGTTGGATCAAGGCGAGCGACAGGTGCGCCTCGATGTCAAGGTCCGCTGGCAGGAGATCGGCAACAAGCAAGACGGTCTGCCCCAGTTGAACCTGCTGCTGCCGACACCTGTTGGATGTCAGACCTTCCGGTATGACATCCCGATGGGAGAAATCGAACGGCCGG
>JAWSUP010000515.1:0-2686 GCA_033549405.1 Bacillota bacterium
CTGGTCGCAGGGTCAGGCTGCGGCCGCCTTTATCCGGGAATGTGTACATTTCCTTCTGGACGATATCGGTCGTATCGCCGACGCCGCGTTGAAAAAGCTCAGTCTGCTCAAAGGTGGGCAGGCGGATTTCCTGGTAGTTATAACGGCTGCAGACTTCAGCGAACACGCGCTCCGCCTGTTGCCAAATGACCGTTTCCGGCGGCAACAGGTCGCGGGTTCCCTTGGGTGCGGCAAACTTCATGAATCGATCTCCTCTTTCACATCAGGCAGCAACAAGGCTGGCCTGGAGTTTACCCATTATACATCAAAATTCATCGAACTGATAGAGGATCATGGCCAGAACAGCCGGTCCGGCCGTTTCTGTGCGCAAGATTCGTCGCCCCAGTGAAACCGGCCGGATACTGGCTGCCCTGGCTTTTGCGACCTCTTCTTCGGTCAGGCCGCCTTCAGGTCCGATGATCAGGCTGATCGTTGGCCGTGCTCCGCCGGTACAGCCTGCCAGGCGATCTTGAAAAGCTGTCAGTTCGGTCCGGATGGACTGCTCGCGTTCCATCTCCCAGGGGATCAGGGCGAGGTCAGCAGCAGCTGCCTCGATGATACAAGCGTCATATGACAGCGGTTCTGCGACCAGCGGTTGAATACCGCGGCCGCATTGCTTGGCTGCTTCGGCGGCGATACGGTTCCAGCGCAGCGTTTTCTTGCTGCGATCCTGCTCGTGCACCATGGCGACGCTGCGCCGGCAGATGACCGGCGTGATATGTGTGACACCCAGTTCGACAGATTTCTGGATGATCTGCTCCATTTTGTCGCCTTTGGCCAACCCCTGGAAAAGATGCACGTCATAAGCCGGTTCTGTAGCGTTTGCCGTCCGGTCCAGGATCAGCAGTTCAACCAGGCCGGATGAAATGCTGACGATCCGGCAAAGCAGGTCGGTGCGGGCGCCATCACAGACGACCAGCTCCTGGCCTTCTTTCATACGCAGGACGGCAGCGATGTGGTGGGCATCATCGCCCTTGAGCTGCAATTGGCTTGACTGCAAAGAGACAGGGTCTTCAATAAAAAACCGCGGCATGTCGATTCCTCTTTCTTATCTTTTTTTATTATTTCAGCTGATATGCTGTCCGTCAACTGCAATCGCGGCAGTTATGGGTTGATCTGAAGTAACTTGTTCTACGATTCTCTCGAAGGATTGTCGAGTACGGAGAAAGACTAATCAATTTCTTAGCAGCCACATAGTTGCCGGGCAGGTCGGCGCTCCGGTACAATGGGGGGAGTATCAGACAATAACCGATTGATGAGGCGTATTCATGTCATATAAAATGAGTGAGAGCCAGGAGGCCGACAACAGCCGGATGCTGCAGGAAAAGCAAAATGGCCAGATGATGCAAAACGATCTGGTCGGCCTTCTGCTCGAATGGTTTGACCGGTCCGGCCGGCAGTTGCCATGGCGGCTGAACAAAGACCCTTACCGTATCTGGGTTTCGGAGATCATGCTGCAGCAAACACAGGTACAGACTGTGATTCCCTATTTTGAACGGTTTATAGCAGCTTTCCCGACCGTCACCGCTCTTGCCGGCGCCGATGAAGAGTCTGTCCTGAAGCTGTGGGAAGGGTTGGGTTATTATACCCGGGCCCGTCACTTGCTGGCGGCTGCCCGCATCGTCGTCAGTCAGCACAACGGGATCCTGCCGGACCTCGAGCCGGCATTGCGCGCGCTGCCTGGTATTGGAGCTTACACGTCCGGAGCTATTTCGTCCATTGCCTGGCAAAAACCGGTTCCAGCCGTCGACGGCAATGTTGTCCGCGTTTTTGCACGTCTTACCGGTAATGCATGGCGCTCCGGTGATCCGGCCGATCGCAATCGCGTGAACGCGCTGGTGCAGTCACTGCTGCCCGGCGACCGTCCCGGTGATTTCAATGAAGCCGTTATGGATCTTGGCGCGACGATCTGCCTGCCGCAGGATCCACTCTGTCCGGCTTGTCCGCTCGTAAACCTGTGCGTGGCTCGCCGGGAAAACAGGATTCAGGAGCTGCCGGTCAAAAAAGCCAAAAAAGACGTGCCAGTTGAGGAGCGTACCGTGCTACTACTTCATTGCCAGGATCGCTGGCATGTCGTGCGCCGGCCTGACAGCGGCCTTCTGGCCGGGTTGTATACCTTTGACTGGCTGGAAGGCGGCCCGGACCAGACACAAAGGATGATCTTACATCTGACAAACAATCCCTCTGCCTCATGGACACGGCTGCCATCCCTTATCCATCGTTTCACGCATCTGGTCTGGCAATTGGAGGCGATCCGGATCGAGCTGGATCAGCCCGATCTGTCGCTGTTCTCAGGATTCCTCTCTTCGCCTGCAGAAGGCCAGCCGCCGGACGGACGCTGGGTAAGCGACCGGGAACTGGAGGAACTGCCATTTCCCACGGCTATCACCTTCTATCGCACCAGTGTGCTGACAGATCCGCTGGTTCAGTCAGAGGCACTCGATTCATAACATATCACGATCCAGTGCATCCCTGAGCAGTTTGCCCACGGCTTGCGGATCTGCTTTCCCTTCGCTCTGACGCATGACCTGGCCGATCAGAAAGCCGATAGCTTTCTTTTTACCGGCTTTGTAGTCAGACACGGAATCTGGAAACGCTGCCAGGATGTCCTGGACAATCTGGCGCAGCGCACTTTCGTCTCCGACCA
>JAWSUP010000516.1:0-2674 GCA_033549405.1 Bacillota bacterium
ATTCACCAGAACTGGCTTTTTGAGTCAGCCTATTACCTAAAACGAAAAGTTACGGATTAAATGTGCAAGTTTCACAATCCATCACCCTTTTTCTCATGATCCATAAACATATTATCACGAATAGGCAGATGCGTGCAGTTCTATGAACAGACATATTTTGATTGGCTTGGCCGGTCAGTCAAATATCATAGGTTGCTGGCAACGGCAAGGATTGTAACCCGGACAAATATTGATGCTTTACAGACGGGCGTAGCCAGCATAGATTCAAAGCAGCCATCCGAGAGGAGCCATCCATCATGAACATGCCGATCGACCAGTACAATAAAGACAGGGATGCGGCGTCGATGAATGCGGGAAGCCACGAAGCTGGAGGCCTGCGCGCACGGCTGCAAAAAAAAATCTGTCAGTACGAAGTGCCCGACGATCCCCTGATCAGGGAGCGCCTCGAATGGTTCAGCGACCAGAAGCTCGGTCTCATGATCCATTTCGGACTATATAGCCAGCTCGGGATCAAGGAGAGCCATCCCCTCCTGGACCTGTCAGTCTGGAAAGGAGATCCGAACTGGATGCGCTGGCAACTGCCGGAGCACCAGAACATCCGGGAGTTCAAAACAGATTATGTGAACTTGAACAAGAGTTTCAATCCGGTTCGTTTCGATCCGGATCAGTGGGCAGATATTGCCTGTGACGCCGGTTTCAAGTATCTACTCATGACAGCCAAGCACCATGACGGATTTTGCCTTTGGGATACAAAGACTACAGATTATCGCGTGACCGGTCCGGATTGCCCGTACCGCTATCACCGCAACGCTGATATTGTCGGCAGCATTTATGACGCTTTCCGGGCCAGAGGCATGGCCATTTCGGTCTATTTCAGCAAATCAGATTGGATGTCGCCTTATTACTGGGAACCTGGATACCTGCTCAATGGCCAGACAAGCAGCGGGCCGTCCTATGATCCGGCAAAAAGACCTGAGCTCTGGGATAAGTTCAAAGCTTATACCCATGAACAGATTCGCGAACTCACCACCCGTTATGGCCGGGTCGACTGCCTCTGGTTTGACGGAGGCATCAAAGGCCTGGAAATCGACAAAATGGTCGTTGAAGCCAGAAAAACACAACCTTGGCTCCTCTCTGCCGACCGCAGTCAGGGCGGCCAGTATGAAAACTTCATCACACCAGAACTGGAGATTCCGGACTGGGTGCTGCCGGTACCCTGGGAGACCTGCCTCTGTCTCGGCAAAAAGATGGAGGGTGAAAGGTACATATCCTTCGGCTATACCTACGATCAGGAATATTACAGTGCTGCCGAAGTCGTGCACATCTTTCTGGAAATCGCCTGTCGCGGCGGCAACCTTGCACTCAATATCGGGCCTCAGCCGGACGGCCGCTTTCCTGCCAGGGCAATGAAGTCGTTACAAGATCTCGGACGCTGGATGTCCTTGTTTGGCAGAGGTATCTACGGAGCCAGGCCGTACGCCCCTTTCTTCGCAGATTTTTTCCGCTACATGAAGAAGGATGGGAAAATATTTGTCTTCCGTCTTTATCAGGAAGAGGAAGCCATACCCGCTCAGTTACAGTTCGCTCTGCCGGACAAAGTCAGATCCGTCAGCTATATGCGCACCAGCCAGACTCTGGACTTCATCCATAGTGAATCGTATGTCCAGATCGGCCTGCCAACCGGTATGATTGGATGCAAAGGGATGATCGCTGACGGATTTGAGCTGACGATTACATGAGGTAACGCCATGGCACAGGATGCACCAACCAGCGGCAATTTTATCTATGATGTTTCCGGGCAGTACCGTGTCCAAATTCAACCATTGGCTGAAGGCCTGTTTCGGTTAAGCTTTACCAGAGGGACAGTACTCAAAGAGCCACTGCTCAATCGTTATCGTTTCCTGAAAGACGATTGGCCGCTCATCGTGACCAGCGATGAAATCTCAGATGCGGCATTCCAATTAACGGCCGGCAGCCAATGCCTGGTGATCGACCGGCAAACCGGCTCCGTTTCCTTTCACGGGCAACCTGGCCTGGAGTTGTCTGTCACTCCTCTGGAAAAGGGCTTTCATCTGTCACTGCCGCTCGACGCTCAGGAGCGGCTGTTCGGCCTTGGGGATGAGACGCGCGACTGCATCATGAAACGTGGCCGAAAAGCTTCTTTGTGGGTACAGAATATAAAGTGCTACATACCTGTCCCCTGGCTGCTGAGCAGTCGCGGCTGGGCTATACTGGTCAACACAACATTCCGGCATGATTATGATCTGGGTGCATATGATCCGCAGCGGGTGGTTATCCAGGCTCATGACGGGCCATGCGACTTCTACTTGTTTTTTGCTTCCGGATTTGCCGGTTTGATCGACCTTTATACGCAGCTTTCTGGCCGACCGGCCATGCTGCCCAAATTTGCCTATGGCTACACCTTTATCTGTAACGAACAAAATGACGCGCGGGCCATGCTGGATGATGCCCGTTTGTTCCGTCAGAGCGATATACCTTGCGATTGCATCGGTTTGGAACCCGGCTGGATGGAAAAACACTATGACCTGTCCATTCGCAAAAACTGGCATCCGGAAAAATTTTATATCCCATACTGGATACGCGAGAAAGTACGCCACCACCGTCTGACTTTTTTCGGTGCATTGCACAGGCTGGGCTTTCGGCTCAGCCTGTG
>JAWSUP010000517.1:0-2664 GCA_033549405.1 Bacillota bacterium
CGATGGCTAACAGGACTTTCCGCCTGGTTTTCGCAGCCACCTTTGAACTGTCGCTGATCACCAGCGAAACAGTCGCTATCGAAACATCAGCCTTCAGGGCTACATCTTTGATGGTTACTTTGGAAAATCCGCTCATGGTTCTGTTATCACCTTCCTGTGTTGGGCCTTTTGCACCTTTTGATCAGTCATCTGCAAATTACATGTCAATTCGTTAATAGCATACGAACGATCGTAGCGCTTGTCAATAAAATATAAACGTTTAGATATTCCTGGTGTAACCGATGGAAACTTCAGTCACCCGCGGTGTTCTGCACCCGCAGGGAGCGCTCAGTCTCAGCCGATATTGCAGCCAGGGCCCCTGAATCGCCCAATCAGTCAGATCCTGACCACTCACAAAAATCGGATCTGACCAGTCTGCCAGTCTTACGGCTTCAGGACTGCCACCCTGACGCAGGTATAGGGCTATGCAACAATGATCAGGCATCTCAGCCTTCCAGCTGACAAGGCCCACGCAGCTGCCGTCCGGCATTTGACAGATCTCTGATTCATAGTATTCATGATCGCTCCGGTCCATGATGTTGCCCGGATCGACGATGCTCATGCCATGGGGGCCGGATGTTGGTAAAATTGTCTTGCCTGCTTCACTCAAACCGGCCGGTCCGCCCCAGAGAACAAACGACTCTGACAGGTGATTGCCATACTTCTTGTGACAGGCAATCGCCAGGTCTGCATAACCGTCACCGTTGAAATCGCCTGCCACACAGCCGGAACCGGAATGGTTAAATACAACCTGGCGGTTATTGATGCTGTAAAGTCCTCCCGGACGGCCGTAATAGACATAGGTCAGAATATCGCGGCAGCGACCGTTATGGTAAGCCGAACCAAACAGGTCCAGTACACCGTCTCCGTTGAAATCTCCGACCGTTACGGCATTGGCACAAGAAGCCGGCAGCTGCGTTTTGCGATGCTCCTGGTAACCGTCTGGTCCGCCCCAGTAAATCGTGATATAAGATTCATATTTCCCCTCGGGCTTCTTGCCGATCGACTGGTGACCTGCAAGGATGAGGTCGAGATAACCATCGCCGTCCAGATCGGCCGCATTGGCAGATGCAACACCGTCTGCGGCAAGCCGCTGCATGCGCTGGACAGAAAAACCGTCCGGGCCGCCCCAGAGTATGTAGCAGTATGGTCCGATGATCTGGGATACAAACAAGTCAAGCCAGCCGTCCTGGTTGAGGTCAGCGCTGAAAAGCCAGCGCGTTTCCCCAAATTCTCTGTAAATTGCGGCATCCTCAGCGGACATGGCATTGATGGCAGCCGCATCGCCATCGATTTCGCCACTCATCGGCGGCGGACTGTAATCGCACGTTTCCGGCCCCAGTACAATCCTGGTCGGATGTTCCAGGTCAAATCCGTCAGGCCCGCCATGAAAAATGCTGATCATGCGGTTGTGGAAACCCCCGGTCGCAATATCCAGATAGCCGCAGTGCCGAAAATCACCGACAATACAGCCGTGACTTCTCACTGTCGGGATGACCAGGCGTCGGTCAGGATCAAAACCATTCTCAGCCTGCAGGTAGAGAAAGGAACCGGGATCCAGGTGCGGTGCGTTCTCAGAGCAATTTGATACGAGGACATCCACCAGTCCGTTGTCATTGGCATCAAACATCAGGCCGTCGACAGCAGCCCAACCGGGCAGCTCAATTTTACGGTCGGGTTGGAAACCGTCCGTGCCGCCCAGAAAGATTGCAACAGATTCATCGCCGCGCACCCTTCCGGTCTCGTGGTTGAGCACAACGAGCTGCAAACAGCCGCTCTGATCAGGATAACCGGCGACAATACGCATGGCGTCACCGCTGGCCAACGTCGCGACAGTCTGCGGTTGGCGATCGGCAGAAAAAGACAAGACCAAAGATTCCGTGCTGCGTAAGGCGCCTGTTCCGCCCTGGCAGAGCACCAGCCCATTTCCACTTTCTCTATCAAGGGGTACCGTCAGGACATTCTGCGCCGATACAGAAGGGATGCTCGTTTTGCGCTTATCATCAAAAAGCCCGCCTTGATTCCAGAAGACTAGCGAGTCTTCCGTCAGGTCAATTTTGCGGCAGACCGCAATAGCCAGATCGTCCAAACCATCCCCGTCCAGATCGCCGGCCGCAACTGCCAGGGCGTGCGGGCAAGCCAGGGAAAAAGCCAGCTGAATGGAGCGGTCTTTGCCGCACGTATAGAAATAGATAGATTCCGCATCGGCCCGGAAGAGGTATTGACATCCATCGATCGTCACGACGCCGGGTCGCCAGGAGCGATCGATATTTTTGCGCCCGGGTGTGGAGGCGACCTGGCTTTTACTGATATCAGATTGTCCGAAAACAGTTGTTTTCCGCTCGGGGGAGATCCCCTCTGCGCCACCCCAGAAAATCTGGACAGATCCGTCGGAAAGCTTGACATACAAGTCAGTAAATCCATCGCTGTCCAGGTCTGCCGCTGCTATGGCGTGGACGGCAATCGGCAGATCCGTATACGTCGGCGCATGAAAGCCAACATCAGTCTGATAGAAAATGCGCAGTTGGCCTGAGCAAACGAAAGCCAGATCGACTTTGCCATCCCCATTGAAGTCACCTGCCGCCACGCCGGTGGCGTTGGGCGCGGGCAGCTCCATTTTGTATT
>JAWSUP010000518.1:0-2635 GCA_033549405.1 Bacillota bacterium
ACTGGCTGAAAGAGCAAAATAAAACACAGAAAGATGTGACCTTCGTATCGGCCAGAGGACCCGGTGTCTTTGCCAACTATGCCATCCACCAGCTGGAAATGATCATCAAGGTCATGGGTCCGGGCGCCGCTCGGGCGCTGGCAGCCGGGACACCGGAAACGCCGGTTGTCGTTTATGCATATGAGGATGGCCGCAGTTGCCTGATCAACCACCTGCCCTGGGCAGGCTTCTCCCTGGCCATCCAGACCAAAGATCAGAAAGGCACAGCCTTTGATATCACATCCGATTTTTGGATGCTGTTTATCGAAGACTTGCTGTTGTTCTTTGAAACAGGCAAACCACCGGTCGATCAGGCGGAAACCTGCGCGGCTATGGCCATGATCGAAGCAGGCCGGAATGCATTGACCAGACCGGGTGAATGGGTCGCGGTACCTGCCTGAATCAATCTCCAGTTGTCCTAGTCCAGAATCCAGCCATAAGTGGACAATACTTCGGCAAAATAGATCGTATGCTGGTGCTCAGGCGGACGCTCGCGGTGTTCCGGTGTCAACAGCATATGTGGCGGATGGACACGTGCGTAGATCCGGCACTCCAGATTGATGGGACATTCCAGAACTGCAAAAGAGCGAACAAGCTGCCCGGGAACGGGTGTCAGGTTCGCTTTTTTGAATTTATCGACATCGCGCCCGGATGCTTTACCACAAAATGCGACTGCTCTGGTAAGGTTATCGTCAGGCACGGCGATCGTGAATTCCGGTACTTCCTCCAGGGCGTGCCAGGAATAACGATCGGGCGTCACAGCAATGGTCAGGACTGGATGGCCGTGGTAGGATGGTCCGATCTGTCCCCAGCCCAACGTAATCAGGTTGGGCTGGCCTGCTTTGTCGATAACCGAGCAAAGCACGCCGCCCCGTTGAAAGCGGTTCAGGATTTCCTCCGTACAGGACCAGAAGTTCAACTCTTTGCGCTGTGTCATGCGATCACCACCTTGTCTGCTGACTGCAGCTTTTAACAGTACCTTACTGTTTCATCACTGTTTCCTACACCGATTATAACATGTGCAGGTAATGAAACGACCCTCGAATGGGCCGCAGCTGCTTCGAGGGTCGTTTTCTTCGGGTTAACAGGTTAACAGATTATCGGATTGTCAAGTTGGCAAGTAAGGTTTTGACCGGCCTCAGGGTCTGGGGCAGTGGCGCAGGCAGGGCTCGAGAATGACTGTCCGATGCTTGAGGATCTCATCTTTCTGGGTGCATGCTTCGGCTATTTCCTCAAAGGTCGGTTCGCCGTCGTGGGGCAGGTCGACATGCGTCATATTGCCGATCAGGGCAGGCCCTTCTGCGGCTGTCAGCGAATATTTCTTAGCCCAGTCACAGCGGTTGCGTGCGATCAGCGGATATTGGATGGTGGCGCCTGCCAGTGGCAGAGAAGCCAGCTTGCCGCGATAACACTGATTGGGACAATAATCCATGCAGGATTGCGTCTTGGCAAACAGTTCACCTGAGCTGTTCAGGGTGTCAGCCGGCAGTTCGGCATCGGTCACGATGACAATGCGCCGTGTCTGGGCGCCATACTCCGGATGGACCAGGCCGCCGTTGATGCCCAGTTCGCCCAGACCGGCTGCCACGGCTTCGATGGCGTTGCAGCGGAAATCCGGCAGCAGGCCGCGCGGCGAGTCCGTCTTGGATCCGATGCCTAGCATGTTGCTGGTGATACGGGTTTTATAGCCCAGCTTGTTCAGGTAGATACACAGCTCGACAGCGGCATAATTCAGTTCAAAGGCTGTCTGATAGACATAGAAGCCATAGGTGCCGATCTGCCGGCTCTTTTCATGTCCGGCGTTATCCAGGATCACCTGCGGGATGTGCATCCCAAGGACGATCACGGACCGGGCGTCCGCAAGATAGTCCTTCGGTGTGCGCAGCTTGATGTCCTCAGATACAATTTTTGACACCCATTTGCCGTGATAAGGCGATTCAACATTGTTGTCAATGATCGTCTTGCCGAGAGCCTCTTCGTCAACCAGATCTTTCAGTGCGACGACCGTATCATCAAACGCGTCTGCCGATGCGACGCCAAACAAGGAGACCAGGTTGGCGGTAGCTTTGGACCACAGCACATTTTTCAGGGCTGCCGGTGACACAGGTTTTTTGGGACGGCTGGCGGTGACCGGCTGGCCGGGCCTCAGTGTATCCAGCGTCGCGTCAGTGGCGATGGCGGCAACCATGACCTGATTGCCGAATTCCGGGGTGACGAACTGGTCGTCGATCTGGCCGACACCGGCTGATGCCGCGAGGGCGAATGCGATCAGTGGATTGTCGCCGTGCGACTTGCGGGCATCGCCTGTAAACACGTGCGTGGCCATTCTCTCTTTCAGGCTGCCCTGACTTTGATTTGGTACAGAGCCGGTATAGGCAGTCGCATGAAAGCCTTCGTTCTCCAGGGTTTTGGCGATGATGATGGCGATGTGATGCATCTTGTGGTAAAGCGCATACTGGTAGGGCGTCGCCTGGTAAGAATCGACCTGTTGCAGTTCTGCGACTTCTTCAGGGATCTGGAAGGCAAATGCCAGAATCGTCTTCATGCCGGGGGCCTGTTTCAGGACTGCCTGTCCGAACTTAGAATCGGTATCGAG
>JAWSUP010000519.1:0-2631 GCA_033549405.1 Bacillota bacterium
TTGATCTTGCTGCTGAGAATGAAGTCCGGATGCTGCTTCCGCGCCTGTTCAAGAGCAATTTCCAGTTCGGGCAGAATCTTGCTTTCATCCAGGTTGGACGGTACAATTTTGGTTTTCTGCTGGTTCTGAACCGGCGCGAAAGGGTATGCGACACGATTTCCCAGATTCTCAATTGCTTTAGTCCATGGATCTTCACGGCTTTGGCCGAGCTGGCCGTATATGCCAATCAGGCCGTCCTGATAAACCCGGTAGCCGGTACGGGTGACGTTTTTTTTGCGGATTGAATCGAGTCGTGACATCACAACACTAAACGATGTTTCAGCGACATCTACCTGGTATTTTTCCTTAATCATTCTGTTCCTCCTTTATTGGGCAAAGATGCCGTTGACACGAACGTACGGGCCACCGAAGCTGACGCGCAGCGGGAACTGCTCCATTTTGCCACAGCCACCCATGGCAAAGGAAAAGTATTCGACCTCATTAGAAAAACCGTCGATTTTGTGCAGTGTTTCCATGACATTGCCAGAGATGACGCTGATCAGGACAGGTTCGGCGATCTTGCCATCCCGGATCATGTAGGCGCGATGCGGTGCAATCGTAAAGGTCGTCATGCCAGAACCGTGATGCAGGGTCTCAATATAGATACCTTCGCGAATGGGTGAGAGCAGTTCTTCTTTGCATAAATCGCCGCCATCGATGTAGGTGTTTGTCATGCGGACGATCGGCTCGTATTCGAAATTGATGGCGCGTGCATTGCCTGTCAACGCTTCATTCAGGGACGCGGCGGTAACACCGCTGTGCAGTCGCCCGGACAGCAGGCCGTTTTTGATGATGTAGTTGCAGCGCGCCTGTGTGCCGTCATCATCAAAAGGAACATAGCCGTTTCCCTCCATGTCGCCCCGGTCGATGATGTTCAGGTCATGCGTGCCGACGGTCGAACCAATGGCCCATGCCTTCATCATGGTATCATCGCCGATCATGAAGTCTGCTTCGCTCTTGTGTCCGAAGCTTTCATGGGCAAAAACACCCGTTACCAGCGGCGCCAACACGCAGGTGTAGGATCCTTCCTTGACAGGAACCGCTTTTCTGACGAAATCAATATCCTTCTCGATCTCAGCCCGAATCACGTCTTCCTGTCCGGCCAGGGCTGAAAATTCAGTTCTGACGATATCTTTGCCGCCACGGCCCTGCTTGTCGCCGATTGTCAGGTTGTACCGGACAGTCGCCGAGGCAGATTGGTAGTCAAAATGAATGTCTGCGCCTTTGCTGGACATGAAATGCTTGATCTCATGAGTGTCCTTATAGTAAGCCTTGCGGATCGCTATTTCCGGATAATCCCGGCAAAGGTCGCTGTATTTCTGCAAGAGCGCCAGTTTGTCTTTCCTGTCCACCAACGTCACGGATTGATCGGCATATCGCAGGATTGAGTCCTGGTTCACTTCAAAGCGCCTGACTGTGCGATCCTGGTCTATGTCTGCTGCATACCGCGTCATGGCGGCCAGCTGATCTAGTTCTTCCTGCAGCCGGTCCACATCGGTCGTCGCTGCATAGTACCATTTGTCACCATCAAAAACGCGGATCAATGCGCCTGTGTAATTCCTGATCTTGTTCTGGCGCACTACATCATTTTCGATTACGATATCCGTCTGGAAGATCTCTTCAATCCGGATGTCGCTATATCGGCCTTTTGGAAAACGTATCATGTTGCTTCTCCTTATTTTTGTTAATGGACTGTCAGGAAGCGCTCGCTTACATAAGAAGACTACAGCTGGGTACGCGGTGTTCCTGAGCCCCACAAATCTGATTATACCATGATCCTTGTGCCATTGGCTGATTCATTGACATCACCATCCTGGGCGCCTACACTGAAGTCAGGGAAAACTGCTTGCGTGGCTCTTTCGGGCCACAACTATATTGTACTAGGAGATGCATAATGTCACCCCAGGCGACCAGGCGTGGCTATAACCCCCAGGATATCAGCGATTTCTCTCCGGAAGCCTTGTACCGCCTCAGACTGGCGCAGCAAGAACTGCTATGGCTTCTGGATCGCGGCTATCCAATGAATTCCGCCAGCAATTTTGTCTGCGGGCATCACCAGCTGACATCACGGCAACGATCCGCACTGCAGCGTGCGACTGACCGGTCTGTCTGCCTGGAAAAAAGGCAGCTCAGCAGGCTGACGCTTGATAATCTGAAAAACGGGCCCCTGATGATCGACGGCTTCAACTTGATCATCACGCTGGAGACAGCCCTTTCGGGCAGCCTGCTGGTGCTTGGCGCAGATGGCGTCCTGCGCGATCTGGCCGGTTTGCGCGGAACCTATCGGATCATTGAGCAGACCAGTCACGCGCTTGACCTGATCGGTTCAATGTTCAGCACATATGCCGTTCCGGCCGCCCGGTTTTATCTGGATGCACCGGTTTCAAATTCCGGCAGGCTTAAGCAGGAAATTGTAAAACACGCCGCCTCCTGGTCCTGCCAGACACAGGTCGAACTGGTGCCAGATGCAGATGCGTATTTATCTGGCCAAGAGCGGATCGTCAGCAGCGATTCTGTTATACTCGATCAATGCCGGAGCTGGTTTAATCTGGTAACAGAATTGACAACCCAGATGATCCCACAAGCCTGGAT
>JAWSUP010000520.1:0-2624 GCA_033549405.1 Bacillota bacterium
CCGGTGATCTGGCGGCGTTTCTGGATCACACAGAAAAGATGTCTGCTCAATCAACGGTTATTGTTGTCGGTCATGAACCAACCCTGAGTGAATGGAGCCAGAAGATCTGTGGAGTCTGGCTGCCATTCAAGAAAGGGGCGGCTGCTGCGATTGACATTCAGTCCTTCCGGCCGCCGATCGGTCAACTCCTCTGGTTCGCCCAGCCAAAAATTCTGCGTCGACTGAAATAACAAGGATTGACTTGACCTGATCGTCATGATACCCTGATTTTATGAGCATAAGTTCATAAATAAAAATCAGGAGGATTTGTCATGAAGACAGACGTGCTAATCATAGGTGGCAGTGCGACCGGCCTGGTTGCCGCTATGACTGCCAAATCCAGTTATCCGGACAAGACAGTAACACTCATTCGCAAAGATGAAAAAGTCATGGTACCCTGCGGTATACCCTACATTTTCGGGACAGTCCAGACCAGCGATAACAACATCCTGCCGGATGAAGGCCTCAAAAAGCTGGGCGTTAACATCATTATTGATGAAGTCGTATCAGTCGACAAAGCAAATAAAGTCTGCACGCTAAGCGGTGGTGACACCTGTTCGTATGATAAACTGGTTCTCGGTGTTGGGTCCATGCCGATTTTACCCGCCTGGCTGCCTGGAACACAACTAAAAAAAGTCTACACCATCCAGAAAGGCAAGACCTATCTGGATCAGTTACAGAGTGATCTGGCTGAGTGTCGCCGTATTGCTGTTATCGGCGCTGGCTTTATCGGCGTTGAAGTATCAGATGAACTGGCCAAAATAGGTAAGGAAGTAACCTTGATCGAAATCCTGCCGCATATCCTGGGGCAGACCTTCGACGATGAGTTTGCCATCGAAGCAGAAAAGATTATGGCAGACCGGGGGGTCAAGGTTGTCACCGGAGTTGGTGTCGAAGCGCTCCTGGGTGATACGGAAGTCAATCAGCTGCGTCTTTCAGATGGAACTGTCTTTGAAGTCGATGCAGTCATTTTATCCATGGGATACAGAGCAAGCACGTCACTAGCCCAGGCTATGGAGCTCGAGATCAATCCGCTGGGTTTCATCAGGGCAGATCAGTACCGGCGAACATCCGCAAAAGACGTCTTTGCGGCTGGTGACTGTGCCGAGAAGGTCGATTTTGCCACCGGCAAACTCAGCAGAGTCATGCTCGCTTCGACAGCCTGTACGGAGGGGCGCATCGCCGGACTGAACCTGTACGGTCTGGATACATACAGCACATTTAAAGGAACAGTCGGCATTTACTTTACTTGTCTTGGCGGTACCGGATTTGGTGTTGCCGGCCTGACGGAAAAGCAGGCAGTCAGCGAAGGGTTCAACATTATCACCGGATCATTCAGCGGAATCGACCGGCATCCGGGCAAAATCACTGATGTGCATGCGCAGACTGTCAAGCTCGTTGTCTCATGTAAAAGCGGCGTCATTCTGGGCGGTGCGGCAATGGGCGGCAAGAGTCTCGGTGAACTGGTCAATGTAATCGGGCTGGCCATTCAGAACCACATGACAGTTCATGATCTCCTGATGACACAGATCGGGACACACCCCATGTTGACAGCCTCACCCGCCGGATATCCTCTGATCAAGGCAGCTGAGGTTATCGCCAAAAAAATGCGCGGATCATGACGGAACAGTTGCACTTGATAAAAACCAGGCTGGGCAGAAGCTTTGCCTGGTTTTTTCATGACCTGTTTGACATATAAAATAATTAAGTGTATGATGTTTATAATGATTATGAAATTATAATCATTCTTACATAAAACAACACCATTGCACCGGATGCGGAGATGCAAACGTGACCTACGAAACATTAGCTGCCCAGCTTAAAGAGAAGAATATCCGTCCGTCCTATCAACGCATCAGAATCCTGATGCTGCTGCTTTCTGTCTCCTCTCATCCTACGGCAGATACCATCTATCACGAGCTCAAATCGGAAATACCAGCCTTGTCCAAATCGACTGTTTACAATACGTTGTTGACGTTGACTGCAGCCGGACTGGTCAAGATGGTCAGGATTGAAGAAAATGCAACAAGATTCGACGGCACGACGGCAGAACATGGTCATTTCCAATGTCAGAAATGCGGAACGATTCAGAACTTTGCAGCCAACATGGACGCTATGGTCAAAGGTCAACTGGCCGGATGCCGGGTGATCGAGCGTCACATAGTCTACCGTGGTATCTGCCGGGACTGCCTGGCAGAGCAAGAAAGGGAGGAATCCAAATGAACGAGGATAAGAAAAAGAAACTGACGACGGTTGCCGGCGCACCTGTAGTCGACAATCAGAATGTCATGACAGCCGGTCCGCGCGGGCCAGTTCTGCTGCAAGATGTCTGGTATTTGGAGAAACTGGCCCACTTCGACCGCGAAGTAATCCCAGAACGCCGTATGCACGCAAAGGGTTCCGGGGCTTTTGGCTCGTTTACAGTGACTCAGGACATCACTCGCTATACAAAAGCTAAAATTTTCTCTGAAGTCGGCAAAAAAACCGACTGCTTTGTCCGATTTTCCACAGTTGCCGGTGAACGGGGCGCAGCAGATGCAGAGCGTGATATCCGCGGATTCGCTATGAAGTTTTATACAGAGGAA
>JAWSUP010000521.1:0-2597 GCA_033549405.1 Bacillota bacterium
CGTCTGCAGGATCACCAGAATCGCCGGCCCTCATCCAGATCGACGACCGTATTGTTGATCTGGTGCGTCATCTCAGGGAACCAGGCTCTCTATCCTTTCGCATTCCGGTATCCATGCGTAACCTGCTCAGGCCTTACCAGAAGACAGGCGTGCTCTGGTTGTGCATGCTCGATTACTATGGATTGGGCGGTATTTTAGCCGATGACATGGGTCTGGGCAAGACCCTGCAGACCATCGCCTTCGTTCAGATGCTGTGGCGCCGGCGTAAAAAAACATCTTTGATCATCGCGCCGACCAGCCTGATATACAACTGGCTGAGCGAGTTTGAAAAATTCAGCCCCAATTTGCCTGTTCTGCTGATCGATGGCAATCGCAAACAACGCAACAGTCTCTTTGCGGAAATAGGCCGGCATGCCTGTGTCATTACATCATATGCGCTGCTGCGCAGAGATATCGACGAAATCAAAGACTACTCTTTTGCCAGTTGTTTTCTTGACGAAGCACAAAATATTAAAAACCCGGAGACACTCAATGCCCGTTCGGTTAAGCAGGTACGTGCCGACAGAACCTTCGCCCTGACCGGAACCCCCCTGGAAAATTCGCTTCTGGAGCTGTGGTCAATTTTCGATTTCATCCTGCCGGGATACCTGCATACCAGGCGAATATTTCAGAATCGCTATGAGATTCCAATCATGCGGGACAATGATCATACCTTGTTGACAGACCTGCATCATCAGATCATGCCATTCGTTCTGCGTCGGATGAAGAAGGATGTCTTAAAGGAGCTTCCAGACAAGATCGAAAGCCGGACGATCTGTGACATGACCGAGGAACAGCGCACACTGTATGACTCTTTCCTGGCCCGGTCACGCGCCGATCTGCAACAGGAAATCGCTGTCAGCGGATATGCCCGCAGCCAGATCTATATCCTGGCCTTGCTGACCCGTCTGCGGCAGATCTGCTGTCATCCGTCTCTGTTTATGAAGCGATATGAAGGCGGCAGCGGAAAGCTGTTGCTTCTGGAAGAACTGCTGGCAGATTGTTTTTCATCAGGCCACCGGGTTTTGGTCTTTTCCCAGTTCACCAGTATGCTGGAACTGATCCGGGAAAACCAGGCAGCCTATGGCATTTCACCGTTCTATATTGATGGGCAAGTCGCCCCGGAAGAGCGTCTGAGCCAGGTTGACCGGTTCAACAGCGGTGAAGGCAAACTATTTCTCATCTCACTGCGAGCAGGTGGCACCGGCTTGAATTTGACCGGAGCCGATACAGTCATCCATTACGATCCCTGGTGGAATCCAGCTGTCGAAGAACAAGCAACGGACCGGGCTTATCGCATCGGCCAGGAAAATGTCGTACAGGTTTTCAAGCTGTGCACGCGTCACTCCGTCGAAGAAAAAATATTGGCGTTGCAACAAAAAAAGCAAAACCTGATCGACTCGATCATCAAACCGGGGCAAAATCTCTTATCAAAAATGACACTCGATGAAGTGATGAGTCTCTTTGAACCATGAACCCATGTTTTTTGTGCATGATAGACAGATCAAATCGATGTTTTCTATCTATTATATCCAGATCAGGTATGGATATTTGGCATGATAAACGCTAAAATTAAAACAAGACGTCTGAAGCCAAACGCCTGTTGTTTGTTCCCCTGATCCGGAGGTGCGTCATGAAGCTGAGACCAGTCGATATCGATCAGTTTAGAGTCATTATCCAATCCTGTTCTGGTCAGGTCTGCCTGACCACAGCCGAAGGCGACAGACTCGTTGCCAACAGCGACCTGTGCCGCAAAGTCGGTCTCGATCTGTTTTTTACCGTGGCTCAGAAGCTTGATATTTTCATCGACTGCGAGAATCAGCAGGATCAACGGCGCGTCGAATCGTTTCTGGTTCAGTTTTCCTGCTGATCCATCTGACAGTAACGAACAATATTTCTGCAAATCCATCAATCATCCGCGCATCTTGATAATTCTATACCATCTGAAAAATTTGATTGCGCTGTTTCAAAAGAAATAATTGTAATTTACGCATATATTTGATAGTCTATAAGATGTGTTCAGCAAAGGATCGGCGCAGAGCCGGTCTCAAACAAAGATTTAGAGGAGGAAGTTGCATGACACGAAAGGTCCTTACAATTATAGCCACCGTCTTATTATTCGCCATGGTTGTGACCGCTTGCAGTTCTGGAGGATCAACCAATACCGGTTCCATTAAACAGGGACTGGGTACAATCAATCGCATCAACAAATCCAAGGATGCTGGAGAAGCCGATGGTCTCGCCCAGGTTGACGCCGTAATCGCAGCTGTTACAATCGACAGCGAAGGAAAGATCCTGGCAGTCAATATCGACACCGTCCAGGCAAAGGTTGCCTTCACCAAAGACGGAAAACTGGCCACAGATCCTGCCACCCTCGTCAAGACTAAAACAGAACTGGGCGATGAATATGGCATGGCAAAAGCATCCAGTCTGAATAAAGAATGGTACGAGCAGATTGATGCCCTCGAAAAATGGCTGACCGGCAAGAAGCTGAGCGATATCGAAGGCATGAAGCTGACTGATGGGAAAGCAGATGACCTTAAGACTTCTGTCACCAT
>JAWSUP010000522.1:0-2567 GCA_033549405.1 Bacillota bacterium
ATCAGTATAGCGCATAGGCATATCCTAATCAATCCTTATCTATACTATCACCAATATTTATTTGTGATTATAATAAACCATAATCATTTATATTTCTATCTCTATTTTCATTGTTTACATTATATTAACATTATGATTTTATGTCATTCCCGTCTTTCAAAACTAATACTATAAATTTATTGGCCGGTCTTTCGACCTGTAGTCCCTGAAACGCCTGAGGCTGTAGCAAACTGCAAAAATAGTCAGTCACTACAAGCTCTTAACCCCCGATCGTCACTGGTCATCATCACAGTTGTCCGTTGGTATGTTTCAAGAATAGAACGAATGGTGTTCCATTCCCGATGGTCATCCTGTCGGTGCAGCCTGGTCTCTATGCCGACCAGCAAACTGTACGAACTGCTACTTTGAAATTAATCGAGAACATGATTTCCCAAGAAAGGGCCCAGTAAACATGTCCGTGTAGCTTTTAGATTTTGGCTTGTTATGCAGTCTCATCCCATGCTCTGTGCCTGATGCTGATCGTATTCCTCGTGCCAAAACTTTGCCGTCGGCTTCCTTCAGATTCCCCTCACGGTGGACATCCAGGTTGCAGGAGCGAGCAGCAAGCATAGCTTACGACCAAGCCCTTGCCTTGAGCTAATGGTTGGTTACTGCATACCCTCATAATGGACTTTCACCGTCAAGTGAAGCGCCCTGCATGGCGCACAAAGAAGGCTGCCGCTTTCCTGCGGCAGCCTTCTTTGATCACTTGTTCTTCCTGTTTGCATCATTTTTTGATGTCTGATACCAAAGTCAGATTATATTCGCGCTTGACAATTCTGTTATAATTCCATATTATTGAGTTGATTCAATAATATGGAATAGAGGCGTTTATCATGATTCAGGTCGCCCATCGCGTTTTTGACATCCTGGAACTGCTGTCCCGGGAAATCGACCGGGAGTTCAGACTCGGGGAAATCGCCGAAGCACTTGATCTGAACCCGTCAACCTGTGCCAATATCCTGAAAACAATGGTGGACCGCGGTTACGTTACCAAAGTGTATCCGCATAAAACATACACCCTCGGTCCGATGGTCTACCAGCTGCCGCAAAGACGCAACTATAAGCGATCGCTGGTTCATGTGGCCCATCCCCATATGGCACAGCTTGCTGAGAGGCAGAATGAAACCGTCGTCCTGACGATTATCGAAAATGGTCGCTTCTATATCATCGATGAGGTCCGTTCGGCCAGGTTGCCGGCTATTCCGTTCGATCCGCTTCATATCCGCAACATCATGAGCAAAGCGACAACCCGCGTTTTGCTGGCTCATCTCGGACAACCGGAGCGGGAAGCGTTGCTTTCAGGCATGCAAATTGTGTCAGGTGCTGCCGTAACCATCAAGGCTACAGATGAACGTCTGGACGAACGTCAGCTCGATGAGATCGCACAGCAACCGGTCCACTGTCATGCTGATTGCCACGATATCGGCTATGCAGCGCCTATCTGGCAAAATGACAAGGTCATCGCCGCACTTGGCCTTTATCTGCCCAGAAGCCGTTCTGGCAGCATTGACGAAGCGCAGCTGACCCAGGCCATCACTGTATGCGCAGAGGCGATCGGCCAGTCGCTGTTGCAGTAACATTGATTTGATCATTGAGGCGAACCTTGGACAGGTGGTTCATGAACTCATATCACTATTTATATTATTTATCAGGAGGCGCACATGACAGAGCAGATGACAGGTAAAGAACGGATTATGGCAGCCATGTCCGGACAAATACCGGACCGGGTGCCGGTTCAGCTCGGTATCACCAACATGTTTTCGATCTACCAGCAGCATTTGACCGGATGGGATGTCTATGCCTGGCAACGTCAGCCACTGTGGCGTATTGTTGCTGACACGCAGCGACAGTTTGGTCTGGATGGTTATCTTTATCTGAAACCGGCTGCCAAAAAAAGAGCAAGCGATGTTCAGACACATTCAGAAATGATCCGGCAGAGCGCCGACCGGATCGTGCGCAAAACGGTGATCCAGACGCCGGACGGAAACCTGACCTCCGAAGAGACATTTATGCAGAATGAATCGCCAACGGTGACACAAGGGCTGATCAAGTCTGAGCAAGATTTCCTGATCTGGCTGAAATACTGTGTTCCCGACGACACGGAATATGATCTCGATTCTATTCGCGAACCCATCGACTACCTGGGACAGGACGGCACCTGTGCCGCGTCTTCACTGATCCCCGGTTTACATGAACTAACCGGTCTCTTTGATGGCCGCCTCGAGAAAGCGACTTACTTCATCGTTGATTTTCCTGATTATCTGCAGCTTTATCGTGAAAAAATGGAAAAACGGCTTTTGAATTATGTTGAACAAGTCACCCACGCCGGTGTCGATTATATCGAGCTGTCCGGTTCAGGGATGCTGACATTGGCAACTCCGGAGCTTTTCCGGGGGATTTGCCTGCCCTATATCCGCAAAGCGGCTGAAATCTGCCGCCAGGCCGGCATCCTGGTCGAGGTTCACTGCTGCGGCAAGGCGCGCCTTGTCGTTGAAAGCCTCTACCGTGAAACGGCTGTCAACAGT
>JAWSUP010000523.1:0-2562 GCA_033549405.1 Bacillota bacterium
ATTCTGATCGTTCCGATCCTGCTTATGCTGGTTTTCTATATTTTCATGGTTTCACAGCTGATGGTGCGCAGCGAGACAAATCTCATCTCCGTTCTGGAAAGCCGCGGAACCGGTCGAACCCAGATTCTGACCATGTATACGATTGAAAGCCTGATTTACGGTGTTGTGACGCTGATCATCGGTCCGATCCTCGGCTTGTGGATGGTCCGTGTCATCGGCGCTGCCAACGGGTTTCTGGAGTTTGTCAACCGCAAGGCCCTGAACGTGGCGCTTGACACCCAGGCCTTGCTCTATGGTCTGGTTGCCGTAGCCCTTTTCCTGCTGACAACGTTGATGCCGGTCTTTATCCAGGCCAGGACATCGATTGTACAGCAGAAACGCAAGAAGTCGCGTATCAACCAGGCTGCTTTCTGGCAGCGGATATTTTTGGACATCATTCTCCTGGCGGTCAGCCTTTACGCACTCTATCGTCTGCAAGCCCAGCTGAGTCTGCAGAAGGAGACCGGCATCGTCGGCACAGAAGCGGATCTTGATTTTTTACTGTTTCTGGCATCGACACTGTTCATCCTCGGCGCCGGCCTGTTGTTTTTACGCCTTTATCCCTGGCTGATCAGGCTCATCTATTTCATAGGGCGTCGCTTCTGGAATCCAGTCCTGTATGCGTCTTTTCACCAGATCAGCCGCTCCAGCGGCCAGGAACAATTCCTCATGATCTTCCTGATCCTTGCCCTGTCGATCGGCCTTTTTAATGCGAACGCTGCTCGCACCATCAACAGAAATACTGAAGATAGTATCCGCTGTCAGGTTGGCGCCGATGTGATGCTGCAGGAGTATTGGCAAAAATACGATCAGAACGGGCTGCCGATTACCGAAGACAGCGGATTCGGCATGAGCCTTGATAACAGCGCATATTCATTCAACCAGATCGTCAAGTACAATGAACCGAACTTTCGGAAATACCAGCAGCTCGATGGTGTCGCGTCAGCGGCACGCGTGTTTCGCATCGCTGATTCGCGCATCAGCAAAGGGTCTGCCCGCAGCGATTCGGTCAACCTGATGGCAATCGATCCCTATGATTTTGCCAGAACAGCCTGGACGCGGTCTGACTTGTATCGCTACCACATGAACGAGTACATGAATGTCATGATGACCACGCCTAATGCTGTAATTTTGTCAGGCAATCTGCGTGAGAAGCTGAATCTGAAGGTAGGCGACGGCATCATCTACACGGTGAACAACACCGACAGCGTCGATGGGGTGATCATCGCTTTTGTCGATTATTGGCCAGGTTTCGAACCGATCGTTATCGACCGCAGCGATCAGCTCAAAGAGCAAAGTCTGATCATATCGAGTCTTGAGTTCATGCTGAGCAAGACAGCGATCCAGCCTTATGAAGTCTGGCTCCGGCGCGCGCCAGATACGACTGACAAAATTATTTATGATGCGATCGAAAACAACCGGATCAACGTCACAAAAATTGCATCAGCGACCCAGCAGATAACAGCTGAAAAAAACGATCCGCAGCTGCAGGGAACGAATGGCGCACTGACGCTCGGGTTTATCGTTTCGATGCTGATCTGTGCCGTCGGTTTTTTGATCTACTGGATCATGTCCGTCCAGGGGCGCGTACTCCAATTTGGTATTTTCCGGGCAATGGGCCTTGGTAAATCAGCGGTTATCGGCATGCTTGTCTCCGAGCAGATTCTGGTATCCGGTGTCGCCATTGTTGTCGGCATCATGATCGGCAGCCTGAGCAGTCTCCTGTTTGTGCCCCTGTTCCAGCTTGTCTACAGCTCTGCGGATCAGCCGATCCCGTTTAGAATCATATCGGAGGCATCCGATTCCCGCAAAGTCTTTGTGATTCTGGGTCTTTTGCTGCTGCTTTGTTTTGCTGTGCTGGCACGCCTGATTTTAAGAATCAAGATTGATCAGGCCGTTAAATTAGGTGAGGATTAGATCATGAGCAGCGAAGTGAATGTTAAAAAGGCAGAAGCAATCTTTCGGACTGACCGGCTTTGTCGCCGCTTTCAATCCGGACATGAGACGATCACGGTTTTGGACGGCATCAACATCGTCGTGCCAGAAAAATCGATGACAATGCTGAAAGGCCGCTCTGGTTCCGGTAAAACAACCTTGATCAATTTGCTGGGTGCGCTTGATCTGCCGACATCCGGCGAAATTTACTTTCAAGATACTGAGATCACCGGTCTATCCGATCATCGGCGCGACGAATTGCGCCGGCGTCACATGGGGTTCGTGTTTCAGTCGGTTGCGCTGATCACTTCAATGACGGCTTTCGAAAATGTCGAGTTTGCTTTGCGCGTCGCCGGTATCGATGCACGGGGACGGCGTGAGCGGACCGAGGAGGTTCTGGAGCTAGTCGGCCTTGAAAAACGCATGAAACACAGGACACAGGAATTATCTGGCGGTGAGCAGCAGCGTGTTGCGATTGCCCGGGCGATTTCCCATCGGCCGACGGTCGTTTTTGCCGATGAGCCGACAGCTGAATTGGATACGAATATGGGTCTTCAAGTCGTCAGACTGTTTCGTTCACTTGTGGAG
>JAWSUP010000524.1:0-2498 GCA_033549405.1 Bacillota bacterium
CAGTCAGGTGATGACCAGAATAGCGGTAACGGCAACCAGAGAGACAGCAGCCGACGCAGCGCAGGATCATCCGGCAGATACTTGGGTACGACAAAAGGCGGCGCCAGCGGACCCAGTATGAAGCGCGTCGCCGTCAGCCGGTCAAGCACCAGATCCGCCTCATCGCGGGCGCAGAGACGGCAAGTGGATACCTTGTTTCGCCTTTTAAGTTCAAACACGCTGACCTGTCCCTGGTCTTCGATGCCCAGGCGGATCTGGCCGTCGGGAATATCCTGTAATGATGCTTTGACATCCAGGAGGGCTGTGAGCAGGAGTGGCCAGTCATTGATCTGAAAAGCGTAGGCCGGCTGGAACCTGCAATGCTCGGCGATGCGCCCCAAGTCAGCTATGGCGTTCTGTGCCCAGGGTGCCAGCGTAAAATCGATGGAAGCCTTATCCTGTTGGTCGACCCATGAAGCAGCAATCGACAGGAGACTGTCCGGCTTTTCTGAAATCAGTTCGGTGACAGCATTGCCCTCCCGGTTGCTGACGAGATACCCGATGGCTTCGCCACCGGCGTCACGAGCGAGCCAGACCCTGGCATACCAGGAAGACAGAATGGTCAAGAACGAATCTGCCGGACGATCGACATGAACCGGCTGTTGGTCGTGCCAGCGCTTCATCAGTGTCAGGCAATCGTTGTTTTTATCGTTTTCCGGATCCAGCATCTCAAAACGCACGGTTGCGAAATCCCGGTCCCGGAAAAAATGCTTAAGATTAGACTTGCTCAGGCTAAAGGTCAGGCTGGTACCGGCTGGCTCGTATCCGTAATACCCGTAACGCTGCCGCTGGCCGCCCAGAACAGATAGCGCCACTTGCTGCAATTTCATCTCGTCGACGATGGCTGTCATGAGCTGACGCATCAGTCCGCTTTTACGCTCATCCGGGTGGGTGCTGACCCCGCCGATACCCGTGACTTTCAATTGCCGCTCGCCGACACGCAGTGTCATGGGATACATGCCGATCAGCGCTCTGATCCGTCCATCGCGGCGTATGGCAAAATGGGCACTCATCTTGTCGTCATCAGGTTGATAAAGTTTAGGTAACAGACTCTGAAAATGATGCGGCCTTGATGACATGCTGAAGACCATATTGCAAAAATCCATGGCATCGGCAAAATCTGCTGCTTTCAGACGAACGATTTGTTCCATCATGAATCCTCCTTGCTGAAGAGTGCTGAAGGTTGATAAGTCAGTTCCATATTAATCCAGATAAGCTTTCAGGTTCGCCAGGCCGATTCCGATCCCGAGGATCGGGTCTTCGATACCCTCGAACTCAATGGCAACATCACCTGTATACCCAGATTGTTTCATGATCTGCAAGCACTGACGGATCGGTACAACGCCATGTCCGATGATCGCGCCGCGCAGCCTGTTGCAACTGCGCGTGTAAGACCAGCCTTCGCCCGGATCCGGCTCTTGGCCCGATTTGCGGTGGAAGTCCTTGGCATGCAGGTGAAAGGCATACGGAGCCAATCTGCCGACCGCTGTGACCGGATTTTCATCGACGCACAGGAAATTGCCCATGTCGATCAAAGCCCCGTAATTTGGATGGTTGACAGCCGTAATCAGCTTCTCGACCCGTTCACTGTCCTGGGCGAAGCGACCGTGATTCTCGCTCATGGTCCGAATGCCACGGGTGGCGGCATACTCAGTCACCAGACGGCAGCCGCGCGCCAGCACGTGTAAAACAGCGTCGAAGCTTTCAGCCGGCGCAGCTGACAGACGCTGTGCGGCGGAATCAGGGCGGCGTCCACTGGTGACATCGTGTCGCATACCGGGGGCGCCCAGCACAACGGCTACGTCAACCTCCCGGTGCAGACGCTTGATTTCGGCTTCCAGATCGCTGTTGCTGCCGTTCAGGAAATCGCCTCCGATCGTATAGTTGCCGACAGCGATGCCGACGCGTGCGCACTCGGCGCGCACGCGCCGGGCATAATCCAGCTTATCTTCGCCTTCCGGAACGTGTAGTTCAGCAAACTCGAAAAAAGCAAAGCCGGCCTCGGCAGCCTTGGCGATCGTTTCAAACTGGGTGATCCGGCCGGCCCGGATCAGACGGGAGTAACTGTATGAGCTGACGCCTATTTTCATAGATTCCTCCAGATGCGGCAGATCTCGTCTGCCAGATATATCTGCCGAACGTTTATGCCTTGTTCAGCAGGCGGATGTTTTCTTTTAGGAAACTGACGGCCAGCCGGATATCGCCCTCGGGATTGTCGCCAACCTCACGTTCGATCGTTAAAAACCCATTATAGCCGATGTCATCCAGAGCTTTGAGATAACTGGGGAAATGGACGGAACCCTGACCGAGCGGGACTTCGCGGAATGCTTCGCCGCGCTCGATGTTGGATTCGATCATGCCGTAGGTGATTTCCGGATCCTGTTCCAGCAGGCGGATGCCGTCTTTGGCGTGCGTGTGGACGATAAATGGCGCCAGCGTTTTGACGGCTTCAACCGGGT
>JAWSUP010000525.1:0-2061 GCA_033549405.1 Bacillota bacterium
GATCGTATGCAGATTGAGGACACGGCAGCTGATGCCGTCTGCGGCAAGCGCCAGGGCGGCATCAAGCGCGCCCCGGACCATTTCGCCGGTGGCGATGATCGTCGCGTCCGTCCCGTAGCGCAGGCAAATGGCCTTGCCGATGGCAAAATCATAGCGGTCGTCCGGGTAGACATCCGGCGCCGGGTTCCGGCCGATCCGGATATAGATCGGGTCCTGCGTGTTATGCACGGCCTCGATCAGCTTTTTCGTCTCGTGGCGGTCAGCCGGCAACACGACCTGGATACCCGGAATGGCACGCATGACAGCCAGATCCTGCAGCGAGTGATGCGACATGCCCAGCGCGCCGTAGCTGAGGCCGCCGCTGATGCCGATCAGGCGGACCGGCTGGTGCGAATAGGCGACATCAACCTTGACCTGCTCGATGCTGCGCATGCTGAGGAAGCAGGCCGGTGACGCGACATAGGGCTTCAGTCCGGACGCGGCCATGCCGGCCGCGATCCCGACGAGATTCTGCTCGGCGATGCCGGTTTCGACAAACTGATCCGGCAGTTGCCGGACAAACTCGGCCATGGAGGCCGATCCGCGCGAGTCGCTCGTCAGCACGAAGATCGCCGGATCCAGAAAGCCCTGGCGGACCAGCTCATCACAGATGACCTGGCGGTTTGCTATCTTATTCATCGTCAGTCCCTCCGCCTGTTTCGGTCAATGCCGTCAACATCTGCTCTTCAGTCGGAACGCCGTGATGCCAGTGCGCCACGTTTTCCATAAAGGAAACGCCGCGCCCCTTGACCGTCCTGGCCAGGATCAGGGTCGGTTTACCGGCCTGGGCCGGGGCGCTGTGCAATACACGCGACAAGGCCGTATGGTCGTGGCCGTCGACCGGCACGACAGACCAGCCGAAGCTGCGCCACTTCTCGTCGAGGGGTTCCAGGCTCATCACATCCTCTGTGCAGCCGGATATTTGGAGCCGGTTGCGGTCCAGGATCGCCACGAGGTTGTCCAGCTTGTAGTGGGCCGCAGCCATGGCCGCTTCCCAGACAGACCCTTCGGCCTGTTCGCCATCGCCCATCAGGGTGTAGACGCGGTAGTCTTTCTGCAGCTTGCGGGCCGCGATGGCCATGCCAACCGAAATCGACAGGCCGTGGCCCAGGGCGCCGGTGTTCATCTCCACGCCGGGCACCTTGTTGTTGGGGTGGCCGATCAGGCGGGAACCGAACCGGCTGAAGGTTTTGAGTTCTTCTTTGGGGAAAAACCCGAGATCCGCCAGGATACAGTAATAGCCCTCGACCGCGTGCCCTTTGCTGAGGATGAAGCGGTCGCGGTCCGGCCAGTCCGGCCGCTTCGGGTCGAGGCGCAGCACGTCGTAGAACAGCACCGTCATGATGTCGGCACATGACAGGGAAGAGCCGGTATGACCGGTTTTCGCCGCATAGATCATGTTCAGCAGATCTTGCCGGATCTGATTGGCTTTGCGGGCCAGGCGGTCCGCCGCAGCAGAATTGTCTATGGACATGGATCGGGTCTCCTGTTTGACTGGATTTCCTTGTAAGCGGATATCCTGTTCTGTCGGTTCACTTGTTCGCCAGGGCGGCCGATGGTGAATGGCCAAAGGCGTGCGGTCAGTAATATAAGATCAGCGTCCGCGCAGCCAGGCCTGGATCTCTTTTTCAGTCGGGTCGACGGCGTCGGGAACGAGGCCCGGGATATACTGGCAGGCTTCATAGAGTGCCGGGATGATAGCCGCATGGATGCCGACACAGTGGTGGACATAGGGGCCTTTGACAAGTGTCTCTTCCCAGAGCGGCCAGTCGTTGACCTCGATCCAGACATAGGCGCCGCGCGAATAAGCGCCCTTGATCCCCCTGGCTTTACCGAGGAAGAGGTTGTACTGGCCATGGTCGCCGTCAAAACGGACGATCGAGATGTCGCCGCCGCGGATCTCGCTTTCATGGGTCCCCGCCGCGTGCGAATCAAAGAGGAAATGCTTTCTGAATTTGGGCCGGCAGCCGGCTGCCACCAGTGAGACCGGGAAATTGCCGCAATGGAAGAGCAGCTCACCGT
>JAWSUP010000525.1:2071-2486 GCA_033549405.1 Bacillota bacterium
ATTCTCGCTGTGCCGGACGGTCAGGTCGGCAAAGAATGGCGCCACAGTATCCATGGCTGCCGCCTGGGCCATGACTGAAGTGACAGCGCCGTGGATGTCCGTTTCACAGACCACCGGAATGCCTTCATCGGTCATCAGGGCATTGGCCAGGCAGGGCATAATGCCGATACTGTCCTGCAGGGCGCTCCAGCACTGGATGGCGACAGCCGAACAGCCGTGCGCGACGGCGAATTCTTTCATGGCCACTTTGAGCGCAGCGACGCGGCGGATCGCCGTCTCATCGACTTCGCTGCAATCAAGCGTCGTCTGGATCAGGTCATAAACCGCCTGGAGTTCCGGTCCGCCTTCGCTCTCGATCGCTTCGGTCCGGCGCTGGAGATCGACCAGGGTGATCGGATAGGACTCGATGCCGAAC
>JAWSUP010000526.1:0-2482 GCA_033549405.1 Bacillota bacterium
CTAGAAGAGCAGGGCATGGCTGTGATCACCAATCCGTCCGGCGCCAACCTGGATTCTGGCCTGACGACTACGTTGCTGGACCACCTGGCACTCTTGCGCCGCGGCCGGTCCGAAGCAGGCTCGACAACACAGGCGGCGCTGGTTTTTGAGATCGATGAAGCCTTTTTTGCCAAACTGGCGGTTCGCATTAAGCCGGATATTTGCATCGTGACAAATTTCTTTCGTGACCAGCTGGACCGGTTTGGCGAATTGCAGCATACACGCGATTTAATCGCCCGCGGCCTGGCTGAAAGCAAGACCACAGCCGTGCTGTGCGCTGACGATTCGCTTTGCGCTTCGCTGGGCAAGGACCGGCCGTACCCGACTGCTTATTTTGGCATGAAAACTGATTGTGTTCCACAGCAGTCGGGACAGGCTGTGCTTGAATCGCCCTTCTGCACTTTCTGCGGTGCGCGTTACCATTACGACGGGCTTGTTTATGGCCATCTGGGGTTGTTTACCTGCCCGGACTGCGGATATCACCGTCCAGAGCCGGATCTTGTTTTTGAACCGGCCGGTTCATCGGAGCGAAAGCTGACACTGCGGGTGTCCTGCTCCGGACAGATGGTCGAGTTCGACAATCCGGTGCCGGGGCTGCACAATGCCTACAATGCCACGGGTGCTCTGCTTGCTGCCTTGCAGGCCGGATTGCCGCTGGCACAATCTGCCCAGGCTTTGAGCAGGACGCAAGCTGCGTTCGGCCGCATGGAGCGGTTTGCCATTGGCGACCGGGAGGTCTGCCTGATCCTGGTCAAAAATCCGGTCGGTATGGAGCGTGCCCTTGAATTTGTCTCGCACGCCGATGATGCCGGTGCTGTCATGATGATGCTCAACGCCAATGATCCTGACGGCCGGGATGTGTCCTGGATCTGGGATGTCCATTTTGAAGAGAGCCTGCTGCCGGGGCGCATCGGAATCTCGGGAATACGCTGTCATGATCTGGCCCTGCGACTTTATTATGCGGGGAAAAAACCGGACGAACTTCTGGTGACGCCGGAACACCTGAATTTGTTCGATCAATTGCTGGCAGTCTGCCCGGCAGGTCGATGCCTTTATCTGCTGCCGAACTACACAGCCATGCTGGCGATCCGGGCGGATTTTGTCAAAAGATACCGTTTGCGCGATTTCTGGCGTTGATATCGCCCGGGAGGATCACATGAGACTGAGGATTGCCCATCTTTATCCTGACCTGCTCAACCTATACGGCGACCGCGGAAATCTGCTGGCGCTCAGACGCCGCTGCCATTGGCGCCAGATAGATAGCACGGTTATCCCGGTCAGCATTGGTGACCCGTTTCTGGCGGACCAGTATGATATCGTCTTCATGGGAGGCGGTCAGGACCATGAACAGAATCTGCTCCATAAGGATCTGGTCGAGACCAAGGGGCCGCTGATCTGTCAGGCGGTTGAAGAAGGTCTGGTATTTCTCTGCATATGCGGCGGATACCAGATGATGGGACAGTATTATGAAGAACAGGATGGCCATCGCATTTCCGGCATTGGCGCTTTGGATATCTGGACAATTGCCAGGCCGGACCGGATGATCGGAGACATGATCTGCCAAAGTCATTACCTCGCTGATCAGGGATATGACCCCGTCCTGGTCGGTTTTGAAAACCATTCGGGACGAACCTGGCTGGGACCGTCCGTCCAATCATTGGGCACTGTTGTGCGCGGTCGGGGCAATAATGGAAGCGATCAAACAGAAGGTGCAATATATCGCAACGTTTATTGCACTTATGCACACGGAAGTTTTTTGCCAAAGAATCCGGACATGGCTGATTATTTGATCGAAACTGCTCTGAAAAGGCACTATACAGAATTTTCAGGCCTTGACAAGATGAATAATCAATACGAAAATAATGCAAGAAACTACTTGTTAACCTGCAAATAAAAGCTTGACAAGAAAGGAAGAGACGGCGTAAAATAAGATATTGATATCGACAGGGGTGTTCCGCATGTATTCATATGGAGCGCCCGTCATTTTTGATCAGATCAGGGAGGTCGCGCATGGCACGTTATACGAAACAGGACATCGTCCGCATGGTGGATGAACACGATGTCCGCTTTATCCGGCTGCAGTTTACAGACATTTTCGGGATTATCAAGAATGTCGCCATAACCCCCAGCCAGTTGGATAAGGCATTGGCTAACGAGTGCATGTTTGACGGATCATCCATTGAAGGGTTTGCCCGCATTGAAGAATCAGATATGAAGTTGTATCCTGACCTGGATACTTTTGTGATTTTCCCGTGGCGACCCCAGCAGGGCAAAGTGGCCAGGCTGATCTGTCATGTCCATACGACAGATGGCGAACCCTTTGCCGGAGATCCGCGTTATGTCCTGCGCCGTGTCCTGGATGAAGCCCAGTCGATGGGATACACTTTCAATGTCGGACCAGAGTGCGAGTTCTTTTTATTTCTGAATGACGAACAGGGCAAAC
>JAWSUP010000527.1:0-2472 GCA_033549405.1 Bacillota bacterium
GGAAGGTTGATCGGTGTCTTCGGGAGCATCGATGTGCGATGGTGTCGGCTCCGGCTCTTTTTCGACGGTTGCTTTTGCCTCTGGGACTGGTTCTGTCTGTGACCGGGTATCTTTGTTGTTAACTGTATCGCGTCCAACCGGACCCGGATCGGGTTTTGCCGGCTCAATATGGCCGGAACGCCTGTCGAGCAATCGTTCCAGCAACCGGCGGAGCGATACAAGCTCTCGGTGCATGCGCCAGATAAAAAGGGTGAAAATAACGAGCATGAGCGCGACCAGGATGAGTGTGATCAAGATCAATACAGTCGGATCAGCCGGCGCTGCAACAAGGCTCACTCCGTCCGGGCTAGAAAAGCCAGATAACTGTCCGATTCTGTTTTCCCAGAACGACAACATGGACGAAAACTCCTTTTGGGGCTGTCAATAGATCGCTGCCTCTTGATTTTATCACAGCTGCCATTAATTTTTCGTAACAAAACAAACCTGTACAGGCTATACAGGCTATACAGACGGATTATGAGACCCCTTAGTCGAGGATCGTGTTATGCTCAAGCAGTTGCTTGCGTAACTGCCCAATTTCGAGATTGCGAGGTGTGACCTTGTTCTGGCAGCTCAGCGCCGCAGCGGTGCCGGCAGCCTGACCGATGGCCATACAGGTGGCCATCACGCGGAAAGAGGCAGATGCCTCGCTGCTGCCGGAGATGCAGCGTCCGGCCACCAGCAGCTGTTCGACGGTGCGGGGCAGCAGGCAGCGATAAGGGATGCCAAAGGCCTTTTCAGTCCGGATCCATTGCCCTTTGTCATCGGAAGAACTATGGATATCGACGAAATAGCCGCTCAGGGCGATCTGGTCTGCAAAATGGCGGCCGGCAAAGGTATCATCAGCGGTGAGGGTGTATTCACCTTCAATCCGGCGCGTCTCCCGGACCAGAATCTCCGGCTCGCAGTCGCATAGATAGGCATTTTCAAAGCCGGGAATGTGAGCCTTGAAGGCATCGAGCAGGCTGACGCAGTTGCGGTAGCAGTTGATGGTCGCTTCGCTCAGGCTGTCTGAGCGGGTGCAGTCTATGTGGTGAGCGCGTAGCATATTGATGCTGGCCGCCCGGGTTGATGGCATGACGCTGAACATGAAACGATCGATAAAGGGGAAATAGTCTCCTTTGTAGGCGACACCACGCAGTTTGTCTTCCGATAGAAAGAAAAAAGGCGTATCCATCAGGAATTCTGGTGTTACGGAACAGCCGGGCTTGAGCCGGTAGGTGAGGTATTCTTCCGGGTGTTCGATCAGGTAGGCGCGCAGCCGTCCGACATCGACATTTTCGAGCCGGACAGCGAGGCTGGGCGGCTGTCTGGCGCCAGGTTCACTGAGCATGGCGGCTCCGGCCAGGTGGGCCAAAACGGCGTCGCCGCTGGCATCGATAAAGGTGCAGCCTGTAATCAGTTCCTTTCCGGAACGGCCTTCGGCCACAATCCCGGTGACAGCATTGCCGGCCATGACAACATCGACGACCTGGCTGAACAGGCGAATCGTCACGCCTGCCTGGTAAAGCATCTCGAACAGGATGGGTTTGACCATGAAGCTGTTGACGGAGACAAACGAACTGTGCCACAGATCGGACAGATGATAACCGTCGCTCTGGCCCGTCCGCACCAGCTCTGTGACAAGCTCATCTGCGAGCCCTTTGACGACCTGGCGTCCGGTGCCGTCATGGAAACCAAGGATATGCAGACCAGAAGCGAGCACACCGCCGAGATAGCCTTTACGCTCGACGATGATCGTCTTCATTCCCAGGCGGGCAGCGGCCAGGGCGCTGATCCAGCCGGCTGTGCCGCCGCCGACAACGACGACATCGTAGGATGGGACAGAATCATGATTGAAGGCGTATCTCGTTTCCATATTCAACCGTTTTTTCTCCTTATTGATCGGCAAGCCGGGACAGCGGATTCTGGCGGTGGCACTCCTCAATGACGGCGATCTGACGGCGCACCTGCTGCGGCGGAATATCCAGGGGCAATCCCCTGGTCAGACTCTCGTGAAGCCGACGGTAGAAGGCGGTGGCAATCGTCCGGAAGAGATCCTTCTGCTCATCAGACAGGTCCCAGGCCTCTTCGTGCCAGGTCAGCTGCTCGCCGCAATAGGCCGGCGTCCCGTCCGGCTTTTTCAAGGGTGTGCGGATCAACTGTTGCCCTGGCGCTTCATCCTCCCGGAAATACTTCCAGTCCATGTGGGTCATGCTGCCTTTGAGGCCGCCGCGTGTGCCCTGAACCTGATAGGTGAAACAGGGATAGGCGCTGCAGGAGGAGATCTCCAGGTCGATGACCGGATGGCCGGGCGCATGCAGCAAGAGCTTGACATAGTCTTCCGCATCACCAAACGTATTGGCCCGATCCATGATACAAGTGACATTTGGTTCGACATCATCACCGAAAAGCTGCAGAGCCTGGTCAAGCGGATGCGGGCCCGTATTGAGC
>JAWSUP010000528.1:0-2462 GCA_033549405.1 Bacillota bacterium
CCGACGCCACATCGATCAATCCAGCGCTCAACCTTAAAGGTGATGTGTTCATCAGTCAGATGACCGGTTCAGCCAAAGCTGATCCGGATGGTCTGCTGACCGCAGCCACTTTCAATATCGTACTTTCGGGCCGTGACGCGGACGGGCAGCCGCACGATCTGATTTTCGATGTTTCCCTGGCCATGAGCGATATCGGGACAACTGCCGTCAGCCTGCCAGATTTGACCGGCAAAAACGTCGTGGTCAGTCAGCATGATGGTCCATCGGCCAGTGACCGGCTCTCTGCCAAATACGTCGGAACCTATCGCAACGACATCATTGTTGAAGAAAACGGCTCCTTCAGCAAAGTCGGCGAACGCACTGTTGTCATCGAATCGATAGATCCGGATGAGGTCAGCGGCCGCTATTACGAGACCTTCCGCGACGGATCAGACGACAACGCGACTGCCTTCACCTTCTCTGCACCGAATATCGATCCATATGGGATTAATTTCATGTATACAGACGACGGAGGCCGGTCAGGCAACGGCTCAATCTACTTCCAGTTCAGCGGCAGCCTGCAAATGTATCTGGAAGCATGGGGCAAAGATGAGCAAACCAATCCTAATTTCTCGCTGGTCTTTGACTGAGCAGGACAAGATGACGCTACGAAACTGAGCGAAGCAAACAAAATCATTCGGGACGCCATAAACGTCCCGAATGATTTTGTGCAGGTGGCAGAAACCTGTGTTGCTGAGGGAATGGAGGTCAGAGTGACCGGCGAAAAGGCGATCGAGATCAGGGGTTTGACCAGGTTATACAAGAACAATCGGGGGATCCGCGACATCGATCTGGATATCAATCGCGGTGATGTTTTTGCTTTGTTGGGGCCCAATGGCGCGGGTAAGACGACGGCCATGAAGATCATGACCGGCCTGATGCGACCAGACGCCGGGGATGTCAGGATATTCGGCCACAGCATCCTGACCGAATACGAGCAGGCCATGGCTGAAGTCGGCTGCATCATCGAGACAGCTGTTTCTTATCCTTATCTGACAGCAGCCGAGAACCTGGCACTGACAGCCCGTGCATATGCCCTGTCAGATAAAGCCCAGGTAGCCGCACGCATCGATGAAGTGCTGGCCATGACCGACCTGACCCCATATAAGAATGAGAAAGCGGCCAACTTTTCATTGGGTATGAAGCAGCGGCTCGGTCTGGCTGCAGCCATCCTGCCCCGGCCGCGCCTGCTCATCCTCGATGAGCCGCTCAACGGCTTGGATGTCGAAGGCATGGTCAAGGTGCGCAATCTGATCAAGCATCTGGCGGCGACCGAACAAACCACTTTTTTTATCTCCAGCCACTTGATCCACGATGTCGAGCGGACATGCGACCGGATCGGCGTCATCATCAACAGCCGGCTGATCCGCGTCGATTCCAGGGAGAACATACTGCGCGACTATGCCTCGCTGGAGAGCTACTTCATGAGTGAGGTGGATCGACATGAGAAGCTTTAATGCTGCGCTTGCCAACGAAGTCTTCAAGATGACCCGCAAGAAGAAGCCGGTCCTGATCCTGATCCTCTCGGTGGTCAGCATTGCCATGGTGCTGCTGATCATCCTTGCCCTGAGGGGCGGTCTTGGCATCATGGGCAGCACAGCGGCAAGCTTTCCCATCACGGTGCTGTCCATTGTAACCAACACCATCTTGCCGTTTTTTACCACCCTCGCTGTGATCGACGCCTTTACCGGCGAGTTTTCCGCCGACACCATGAAGATCTGCATCGCCAAACCGGTCACCAGGCTGAAAATCTATCTGGCCAAGCTGGCATCTGTCGGTCTGCTCATCCTGGCCAGCCTGCTGGCCGTCATGATCCTTTCGATGGCCGTCTCCCTGCTCGTGCTCCGCCTGACGCCGACGCTGGCCTGGATCACCAGTATCCTGGCCGCCTATCTGGCGACCGTCTGGCCATTGTTCACCCTGGCTGTAATCGTCGCCTGGCCCGCCAATGTGCTCAAGAGCAGTGCGGGTGTCTTTTTCCTGTCCCTGCTTGCTTTCCTGTTCCTGAGGGTGCTTGCCCTGGTTGTCACACCACTGGCAGGACTAATGGCCACCTCCCTGCTCGACTGGTATAAGCTCTGGATCGCCCGCCCGGTACCCATAGGCACACTGCTGCGGCAATGGCTGGCCCAAATGGCCCAGATCCTGATCTTTTTTGCTCTGGGTTTCATGCGTTTTGACCGGAGAGACTTGTAGCCGGAGAATCGGACTCAGCGAAGGGGGGTGTCGTTGTGAATCTCAAGAACCGATTTCTGCTGACCAACCTGTCGCTGCTGGTTATTCCGCCGGCTGTCACACTGGCCCTGACCCTTATTGCCTATGCTGTACTTGCAGCCATAACCGGTTCCGGACTACAGTACGCTCATTTTGAGCGAGCCCTGGCAATCCGCGCTGGTCTCTTTTCAGCCGCGACTCAGATCTGG
>JAWSUP010000529.1:0-2449 GCA_033549405.1 Bacillota bacterium
ATCAAGGTCAGGCGGATCAATCAGGCGGCTTGCAGACGGCGGTTCAGGTACACCGAAATTGCCTGGCGTCAGGAAATGATCCGGCTGCATGCCCGTCGGCAGCGCGCCAAGTACCAGTTCATGACCGCTGACTGCCGGGAAATATAAAGTCGCAGGCCAATCCAGCAGCATCGGCCAGCAGCAGGACAGATCCAGTTCATGGCGGATGGCGGCATAGACGGCGATTTGCAAGGTTCTTCCGGGTTGCGCAGGGAAATGTCGTTCCAGCAAACCCCGCAGTTGCGTAACAATGGCCTCCGCGGCTGTCTGCCGCTCTTCGGACGTCATCATGCTGCGCCGGTCGAGGATTTCTTTACGGATCAGCTGTTTTTGTACCTGTGTGTCCATTTTGCAGGCCGCTTTCTCAGGGGCTGTTAACTGACCCTTTAAATATCTGTTTCGGGAAACAGCATGGCTTCGATATACAAATCGGTGAATCGCTTCTCTGCCGACAATTCATAATAGGTCACCTGCCCGGCGATTTCTGCAGCCGACTGGAATAATTCCTGTTCCAGAAGGCAGGCCAGCGCGCCCATTCCGGCCGTATTACCAGCTGATTGGGTCTTGCCCCTGAAGGCGGGCGGCAACAGGCCGATGGCCAGCGCGTCATCGACGGCCAGAAAATTGCCAAACCCGCCCGCAATATAAACAGACTCGACTGCATCGGCAGTCAGATCGGCTTTTTCCATAAGGAGCAGGATGCCGGCAGCAATCGCCGCTTTGGCATTCTGGAGTTCGCGGATGTCCTTCTGGGTCAGGTAGATGGCCGAACCGGTCGCGCTATGCTTCGCGTCAGCCAGAATGATCCGGGACAGACCGTTCTTTTCGTCTATCCGGTCAGCCAGCAGAGGTGGCAGCGCTTCCGGTTCATCTGTGATCCTGCCGGTTTCATCGATGATGCCGCTTTTCAGAAAGGCTGCAATCGCTGCAACAAGTCCTGAACCACAGATGCCGGCTGCCAATGATCCCGGATCCTGCGGAAGGGCATCCTTTTTCTGGCCGATAACGGTGTAAGCAAGGTCTTCTCCATCAATCCAGACGCGGTCGATGGCGCCATGGATACCGCCAAGGCCGCAACTGATATTGGCTGCTTCAAATGCAGGGCCTGCAGCTGTTGAGCAGGCGATCAGGCGTTTTGCATCTGCCAGGACAATTTCTCCATTCGTCCCGATATCCAATAGTAATGCTTTTTTTCTGGGTGGTTCGCCAATGCGCCGAAGCCCTGTCGCCATGATTCCGGCGGTGATATCGGCGCCGACATAACCGGCTATGGATGGGAGCAACTGGCAGACGGTATCGGACACCAGCGGCAGCTTCAGATCGGCTGCTGTCAGTGTTCTGGCTGAGACGCTGGCTGGTATGAAGGGTGTTCTGGCGATGGCATCGGCGGGAATATTGCCCAATAGGTGCATCATGACAGTATTGCCGGCCAGCACAACATGGGCGATGTCTTCCCGGTGATAATCCAGACCGGTCTTGCGGCCAGCCTGGTCCAGCAGCCTGTCGGCCATCTCCCCGATCGCATTGACCAGTACTTGCTGCAGATCATCCTGGTGACCAGCGGCGGCCTCTTCGATGCGACTGATCACATCTGAGCCAAAGGCGCGCTGCGGATTGAGCATGGCGTCAGATGCCAGCAGCTGTCCTTGTTTCAGTTCACAAAGGTACACGGCCAGCGTTGTCGTCCCTATATCGATGGCCATGCCAAGCGGACCGGAGCTGTCGGATCGGACAAATCGCTGGATATCGCGCGTATCGGTCCGGTAGAAATAAGCAGGGGCAAATGATGTCTCCCGCAACTGCTGCGGCAGCTGATGTAGAAGCCTGTAGGGTACCGAACGACCGCTTTCATCTGCCAGCCGGCGGTCATCCGGCCGCTGGTCATCGAGGGCAGGCAACGGCAGGGAGATCTGCTCTTTGGCAACCAGGGGTGACAGGATCAGGGACGGCAGCATACCGCTGGTCGATACCTGCGGCTTGATCCGCTCCGGCATCTGGATTTTCAAAGGTTGGGTGACCGATCGCCCGGCCTGCAGCCACAGCGCTTCATTTAAGATTGTCCGACAGGATAATACCGTGCCGATCCCCTCAATTTGAACGGTGCATTTCAGGCAGGTGCCTTTGCCGCCGCAGGGAGCTGTAATGATCAGGCCGTTTTTTCTCAAGACCTGTAAAAGGTTGTCACCATCATTTACAGCTATCCTGTAATTTTTGTCAGATTCAAAGATGAAGAGTTCCATCGTACGCCTCCCCTGTTTATGTTCATGAACAGACACTAAAATCAATTCTACCATATCGGATATTACTAACCAATCCTATAGCAAATTATTGATTTTTATCAATTTAACTTGAATATTTTTATGTGGCTATCGGGTTTAGACAGTAAAGGGTTGCAAAGCACACGAATGTT
>JAWSUP010000530.1:0-2432 GCA_033549405.1 Bacillota bacterium
TGCGGTCGGTGAAACCAATCTGGCCATCTGGCAGCGCTTTCTGGCCCGGTACGACGATCTTTATTGTGTCATGCGTTTTGGTGATGATCTTGGCTTCAAGAGCACGACTCTGTTATCAGCCGAAGACATCCGCCGGCACATCATTCCGGCCTATCAACGAATCGTCGCAGCGGTCCATGATGCCGACAAACCGTTTCTGCTGCACTCCTGCGGTCATATTTTCAATGTGATGGAGGATCTGATCAACGTCGTGAAAATCGATGCCAAACACTCTAATGAAGACCAGATAGCGCCTTTTCCGGTCTGGGTCGAGCGCTACGGCGACCGGATCGGCAATTTCGGAGGCATTGACACCGACGCGGTCTGCCAGTTGGATGCGACGGCCATGCGCGAGTACATCCTGAACGTGATTCGCCAATGCACAGGACATGGCGGATTTGCCTTCGGATCAGGGAACTCCATCCCGGATTTCGTCCCGATAGAGAACTACCTGACAATGATCCAAACCGTGCGTGAGTTTCGCGGTGATTACCAATCCTGATATCATTACCAGCAGGGAGGGACAGACATGATATCTGTAAACAACCTGACGCTCACCTACCCAAGCGGAAAAGGTGTCTTTGACCTGAATTTTCTGGTTGAACAAGGTGAGGTGATGGGCTATCTTGGGCCCAACGGCGCAGGCAAGACGACGACGATCCGGGCTTTGCTGGGTTTTATGAAGCCCAATAACGGTACCTGTATGATCGGTGGACGTGATTGTATCCAGAAGGCTCCTGAGATCCAGAAAACACTGGGGTACATCCCGGGTGAGATTTCTTTTCTCGATATGGATGGCGACGAATTTCTTAAATTCATGCAGGACATGAGGGGCGTCAAAGACAACAGCCGCCAGAGACAGCTGCTCGACCTGTTTGAGCTGCAGCCAAAAGGCAAGATCCGTAAATTTTCAAAGGGGATGAAACAAAAACTCAGTATTGTCACGGCATTCATGCATGACCCGCAAGTACTTGTTCTCGATGAGCCGACCAGCGGTCTCGACCCGCTGATGCAGAACCGCTTCGTCGATCTGATCCTGCAGGAAAAAACCCGGGGCAAAACCATCCTGATGTCCAGCCACAGCTTCGAGGAAGTGGAACGGACCTGTGACAATGCGCTGATCATCCGGGAAGGCCGGATCATCGAGCAGTCGGATGTCCAGACTTTGAAAGGGGCTCAGCGCAAAGGCTACCTGATTAAGCCGGCGGATATGTCCATGGCGGGAAACCGGTTGAAGCAAGCCGGCTTTGATGTAGCGGTGACAGCGGGCGATACTCTGGAAGTATATATTACCGGTGAACAGGTCGATCGCCTGCTTAAGATCCTGGCGCAGCAGACCATTCTTGACATCGATGTCAAGACGCAGACACTCGAGGATGTGTTCATGAAGTTTTACGGACGGGAGGAATGAGCATGCTGAGCTGGACGCTTCTCAAAACAACCGCAAAGAAAAACTGGGTTTTACTGCTGATATTCTTTGCCGTTTTGACGATGTATACGACGATCATGATCTCCATGTTCAGCCCCGAAGATATGAGCCAGATCATGTCGATGCTGGATCTCTTTCCGGAAGACTTGATGAAGGCCATGGGCTTTTCTGCGTTGATCACGGACCTGACCGGTTATCTGGCCAGCTGGCTCTATGGCCTTCTGATGTTCGGATTCCCCATGGTGTACTGCATTATCCTGGGCAACCGGCTGGTCGCCAAAATGGTGGACAACAGCTCCTTTGCCTGCCTGCTGTCCACACCCAACTCGCGCACGAAGATTATCGTGACGCAAGGCCTGTATGCCCTGGCTTCACTGACCGTCCTTTTTGCCGCCTTGTTCGGCCTGGGCGTCTTTTTCAGTGCGGTGATGCAGCCGGACCAGTTGGATATCGCAGCCTACTTCAAACTCAATGTGACCACTCTGCTGGTCAACATGGTCGTCATGATGATCAGCTTCTTTTTCTCTTGCCTGTTCAACGAAAGTCGTTCAGCCCTTGGCCTGGGCGCAGGAATCCCCATCGCTTTTCTCCTGATGAATATGCTGGGCGGCGTCTCGGAGCAGGCGCAAGTTCTGAAGAAAATGTCGATTTATGGTTTCTATGATCCTGTTCTGCTGGTTAAAGACGGCCAGACCTGGGGATTGAATCTGGTCTACGGCTTAGTTGTTGTGGTCCTCTTCATCTCTGCAGTCCTCATTTTTAAAAGGAAGCGCCTGCCATTGTAGCATAAGTTATTATTTAGCTGTCGCTGGATACCGGTAACGTCTGTACTATCGCACCTGATTGCCTGGTGGTATTGTAGAAGAGACGATCTTACTTTTTTACAAACCCTTGACCGCCAGAATGAAGGTGATACCCTTGAAAAAAGCAGACAACAAGCTGCGCGGACTGTTCGTGACCCTGG
>JAWSUP010000531.1:0-2426 GCA_033549405.1 Bacillota bacterium
AGATCATCGTGGCAACCTACCAGGCTATATCCGGAGCCGGCAAGACCTTTGCCGACTGGCCGGAAATGGAGCGCAACCTGATCCCCTACATTGGCGGGGAAGAGGAAAAGAGTGAACAGGAACCACTGAAAATCTGGGGTACGCTGAGTAACAACGGGATCATCAAGGCAACAACACCGGTTATCTCTGCCCAGTGTTACAGAGTCGCTGTCCAGGAAGGACATATGGCTGCACTGTCTGTCAAATTTGCCCGCAAACCGGCTCGTGATGAAATACTTGATAGCTGGCGCACCTTTTCCGGCCTGCAACAGATAGCCGGATTACCTTCTGCACCGGACCCGTTCTTGATCTATCTGCCAGAAGACAACCGGCCGCAACCCGGTCTCGACAGTATGGCCGGATCCGGTATGGCTGTCACGATCGGCCGTCTGCGAGAAGACAGCGTATTTGACTGGAAAATGGCCTGTCTTTCTCACAATACCATCCGCGGCGCCGCCGGCGGCGCCATCCTGACAGCAGAACTGCTCGTGCACCAGGGGTATCTGACCACTCGTTAAGGCTTCTTACAGCCAGTTATATTTAGTACTAAAGGAGATTGAATGATCACGATCAAAGATATCGCGCAGCGCGCAGGCGTCTCATATGCAACCGTATCGCGGGCGCTTAACGGACGGCACGATGTCAGCGAAGTTACGCGG
Organism: Bacillota bacterium; assembly: GCA_033549405.1. Classification (GTDB taxonomy): domain Bacteria; phylum Bacillota; class Clostridia; order Saccharofermentanales; family UBA5734; genus JAAYBY01. The sequence goes on from JAWSUP010000531.1 coordinate 699, forward strand.
CAGAAAATCTTCGACCTGGCCCGGGAAATGGGCTACCAGCCCAATGCGATCGCCCGCAGCCTGGTCAAACAGAAATCGCAGATTATTGCCGTCATTGTCCCTGATGTGTCCAACCCGTTTTTTGCAGATATAACGATGGCTGTCAACGAAGCCGCCGATGATGCCGGCTATACGACCATGATCTGCAATACCGGATGGGATCCTGTCAAAGAACAGGAAAAATTGCGCATCATGGTCGAACAACGCGTGGAGGGGATCATTCTCAAGCCAACTGCATTCATCCGGCCGGGTGCTCTGGAGGCGCTGAACTTGCCGGTCATTTTGTTCTGGCACGCCATGGCGGATGACCTTAGTTACATCGAGGTTGACCATGAAGCGGGCGGTCGCCTGGCGGTCAGCCACCTGATCGAACGCGGCCATCGGCGCATCGCCTACATCGGCGGTATTGAAACATCTCCGTCGAATCAGATACGACTTATGACCTACCAGAAGACCTTGCAGGAACACGGTCGGACTGTCGATTCGAAACTGATCAGCTACGGGCCATTCCGCCAGGAAAGCGGCTATGCGCGCATCGCCGCGCTGATGAAATCGGACAAGCCGCCCGATGCAGTCTTTTGCGGTAATGACATCATCGCAATGGGCGTTCTGCAGTATGCTCGCGACAGCAAGATCAAAGTGCCGCAGGACCTGGCCATCATCGGTTTTGACGACATCGCCTGCGCGTCACTGCCGCTGGTCGGACTCAGCACGGTATCTCAGCCGCGCGACAAGCTTGGTCGGGAAGCCCTGCAAGCCCTGGTGCGCGAAATAGACACCTTTCCACAGCGGACACGGCAACGCATCCTGGTCAAGCCGGAACTGAAGATTCGCTCTACAACTTGAACAGACCGAGCGAATAAGGCTTGACGAATATGTTCCGTCTGTGATAAAGTAGGGCCACGTTGCACACAGGCAACATGCATCTGTAAAATTGAATCGATTCGCATGGCGATGGGGATCAGTAGGTTTTGGCGATTTTTCAGAGAGTCACTGGCTGGTGGAAAGTGATACTTCAAAAAAACCGAACTCACCCCGGAGTGCATACCGCTGAACCTTTTGAGAGCCACTAATTTCTTGACAATGCTGGAGTAGGCGGTTTCGGGTGTCTCCCGATACAGGGACAGGATATCGGCAATAGCCCGTATCCGGCAAGCGCATTTTCCATCTGGAAAATGAATGAGAGTGGTACCGCGGAAGTTATGACCTTTCGTCTCTTCTAAAAGAGGCGACGGGTCTTTTTATTTGCCGGTCAACCCGAATCGCCCTGCTGTATGGACCGGAACGGATCACAAGGGGGATTTGACCATGAAAAACTATGATAAGTATGCACCGTACCAGACCATCAGCCTGCCGGATCGGCAATGGCCGGACCGGAAATTGGATCGTGCCCCGATCTGGTGCAGCGTCGATCTGCGTGACGGCAACCAGGCGTTGGAAATCCCAATGAACCTTGACCAGAAGCTGCGTTTTTTCCGCAAACTAACTGAAATGGGCTTCAAAACAATCGAAATCGGTTTTCCGGCTGCATCAGATACGGAATATGCTTTCACCCGTTACCTGATCGAGAACAACCTGATCCCCGATGATGTATCGATCCAGGTGCTGACCCAGTCGCGGCCGCACATCATCGAAAAGACATTTGCAGCATTGCAAGGATCGAAGAAGGCGGTCGTGCACCTGTACAAT
>JAWSUP010000532.1:0-2420 GCA_033549405.1 Bacillota bacterium
GTGATCTGTGCTTGTAGCTTTTTGATCACTTATTCAATGTTGAAAAGCGCTGCGACGCGTCCATTTGTGCACTGGCCGGCAAATGTGTTGAGGCCGGACCGGAGAGCAGGCATCTGCTCGATCGCCCGGTCAGGACCAAGATCTGCCAGGGCCAGGCCGTAACGGATAGTGGCATTGGTCAGAGCGAGTGTCGCTGTAAAAGGGACAGATCCGGGCATGTTGCCAACGCAATAATGAACCACCTGGTCGACAGTAAAGGTGGGATTGTCGTGATATGTCAGGTGCGATGTCTCAAAACAGCCACCCTGGTCTATGGCGACATCGACCATGACAGCACCAGGTTTCATTTCCGTAAGGTATGACCTGCGCACCAGTTTTGGCGCTGAATCTCCGGGGACCAGGACCGCGCCGACCACCAGGTCGGCATCGCGGATTTCCTGCCGGATCGTGTGCTCGCTGGAGAAAATAGTCTGGATATGGTTGGCGTACAGGTCATCGAGCCGGGTCAGCTTATGTGTGTCAATATCCATGATTGTAACATCGGCGCCCAGGCCGACTGCCATTTTCAGTGCATTGCTGCCGACAGTTCCGGCGCCAATGATAACAACTTTGCCGCGCCTGACGCCGGGGACACCACCCAGAAGCACACCGCGTCCGCCAAATGGCTTTTCCAGATATTTGGCGCCTTCTTGTACGGACAGGCGGCCGGCGATTTCGCTCATCGGCTTCAGGCAGGGCAGCTCGCCGTGCTCTTCGATTGTCTCATAGGCGATGCCGGTGACCTTCCGCTCGATGAGTTCTATCGTCAGTTCACGGCTGGCAGCCAGGTGCAGGAAGGTGAACACTATTTGGCTTGTCCGCATCAACGGATACTCGGGCGGCAGCGGTTCCTTGACCTTGATCACCAGTTCCGCCTCTGACCAGACCCCATCGGCACCGGAGACAATTTCAGCGCCGTAATCAATATATTGTTGGTCGCTGTATCCAGATCCAAGCCCGGCGCCCTGCTCGAGCAAAAAGCGATGGCCATGGCGGACATACAGCCCGACCTGGTCAGGGGTCACACCGACGCGATATTCCTGCGGCTTGATTTCTTTTACACATCCGACGATCATAGATATCCCCCCTTGTCAATTATCTGCCAATTGGCCTTAACTCTTGATCCTGCATGACATAGATCCTCATCATGATTGGATACTCTGCTTTTGCACCTGATCCTGATAGTTGCTGCTGATTTCAGCTACGAGCGGATGCATTGTTTTTATGTACGACCGGTTGTCGATCTGACTTATCGGACGAATACCGATCACACTGTTGGTCACAAAAACCGCATCGGCGGAAAGAATGTCACTTGTCTGAAAAATTCCGGGTGTGACCGGGTATCTGTCCAGAACCCATTGACGCACTATGCCTGGTAGCAGGCCGCAGCTGCAGTCCGGCGTCAAGATGCGGCTTGCGCAAATGAAAAAGACATTGCTGCGGCTGCATTCACGGATGACACGAGTTTCACTGAAGAACAGAGTGTCGTCATACCCGCAGGATTTGGCATCCTGCCAGGCCAGAAGACCCGGCAGGTAATTGATCGTCTTGTTGCGCAACAGGCGCGGGTCGTTGCTGCGAGGATCAAGTTGAAGTGTCAGTTTTTGCAGTGGATCGGACGCCTCGACCGGCAACGGCCGTGTCAACAGCACGATGTTTTCCGGACTCACCATGACCTTGAGCACACAGTGGCGGATCCCAAGCTGTAAGATCTGTTGCAGCAGCTGATCTGCATCGACCGGTGAGCGGACCGACAAGTCGGCCAGACCACGATTCAGGCGCCGGCAGTGCTCGGTCCAGAAGATCGGACTGTCAAGGACCAGGATTGTCTCGAAAACACCCCGCCCGAACTGGAAACCTTCATCGACGGTCAGCGGTTTTTCTGCATAGACTGCCTGATCAATCCGAATCATGCTCGATCAGCCTCCTGAAAAACTTTGCTTTATCCAGCAATTCCTGGTACTCATCAGCCGCAATGGATTCCCAGGTGATGCCGCCGCCGGCGCCATAAAGAATCTGGTCGCCCTGGCGGACCATCGTGCGGATGATGATGGAAAAATCGGCTTGACCGTCGGCGGAGAAATAGCCGAGGCAACCGGTATAAAAACCGCGCGCATCGTCTTCGAGCTGGTCGATCAGCTCCATGGCACGCATCTTGGGGGCTCCGGTGATCGAACCGCCGGGAAAACAGGCTTTCAGACAGGAGACGGCGTCTTCGCCATCCTGCAGGTGCCCGCTGACGGTCGCTACGAGGTGAAATACCTCCGGAAAAGTTTCGAGCTTGAACAGTTCTTCGACAACGACAGAATCCGGCCGGCAGACGCGGCTCAGATCGTTTCGCTCCAGGTCGACAATCATGAGCAGTTCGGACCGGTCCTTAC
>JAWSUP010000533.1:0-2411 GCA_033549405.1 Bacillota bacterium
GCCAACGAAACCTTCCAGACCATTCCGATCGCCGTCGTCAAGAACGATGCATACGAAGAAGACAAGACACTAAAAGATGTCCTGAAGTCTGTTTCCGAACCGGATCTGCAGCATCCTGACCAGTCGACGCTTTTCCAGATTGAATATTTGAATCCGGATCAGGCGGCATCCGCTCTCACTGATAAAAAGATCGCCGGTTACCTGATACCGGGAGACCCCATGACCGTCGTCGTTGCCAGCTCCGGCATCCGCCAGACCATCCTCAAGATCTTTGTCGACGACTATCTGCAGACAAGAGCCGCCATGGAGCAGATTCTGCGCCAAGACCCTTCGCAGCTGCCGGTTCTAACAGAAAAGGCTGCAGAACGAGTCAGCGTGATCAGGGATAAACCGATCAGCTCGGTCGAAGCAGACACTGTCCTGACCTACTTCTATGCCCTGATCGCCATGACATGTCTTTACGGCGGCTTCTGGGGACTTAAAGAAGTTATCTCCATCCAGGCCAACCAGTCAAACCAGGCAGCACGCCTCAATGTGACACCGGTCCACAAGATGAAGATTTTCGGCTATTCCCTGCTGGCTGCCCTGACCGTCCATTATGCGTCGCTTCTGGTTCTTATCGCGTACCTGCACTTCGCCCTCGGCATCGAATTCGGCCGTCAGCTGGGCTATGTCCTGCTGGCCGCGCTGTCGGGCAGCCTGCTTGGTGTGGCTGTCGGCGGTTTCATCGCCGCATCCCTCAAATGCAGTGAAAATATCAAGTATCCGCTGCTGATCGGCTTTTCCATGGCGTGTTCTTTTCTGTCGGGCCTGATGATCGTCGACATCAAATACATCACGATCAAAGCCTTCCCGGCGATCAGCTGGATCAATCCGGCCAACCTGATCAGCGACGCTTTTTATGCTTTGTATTATTATGACACGCCCGGGCGGACCCTGCTGAACATAAGCCTGCAGCTCGGATTGGCAGCCGTCCTGTTTGGCATCATCGCCCTGGTGGTAAGGAGGCAGCGTTATGCAAGTCTTTAAAGCCTGTTTCAAGGTTATCCGTAAAAATTTGCCATCGATGATGATCTATTTCATGGTTTTCCTCTTCCTGATGCTGTTGCTCACGCTGTTTTACAAAGCTCCTGCTGATGATCTCTTTCATCAGGTCAGGCCACGGATCGCGGTGTATAACGAAGATGCCGGCGATCCATTCTCGGACGGCCTGCAGGCCTGGCTTGGCAGTGCCGCCCAGGTCATCGCAGTCCCGGATGAGCAGGAAAAAATCCAGGATGCCCTGTTTTACCGGGATATCTCCTATATTCTGCGCATACCGGCAGGTTTCGGCGACAAAGTGTTAAGCGGTCAAATTGATAGCCTGTATCTGGACAGGACCCTCATCCCCGACAGCTGGGAAGGGATCACCATGGACTTGCTAGTCGAGCGCTATGTCAATCTGTCCGCCCTTTTTGCCGCAACGCTGAAAGATGTGGCTGTCTCAGAATTGAATGCCGCCGTTCAGGAAAGCCTGGCACAAGAAGCCTCCATACAACTCCAGGTTACAGAAACCCGGTCATTCAACCGGACAACCTACTACTTCATCTACATGGCTTACGCCATGATGGCGGTCATGATCCTGGGTATCACGTCTGTCCTTCTGGTCTTCAACCAGCCTGACCTGCGCAGCCGCAACCTGGCCGCACCGGTCAACCTGATCCGATTTAATGGTCAGCTGGTTCTCGGTCTGCTGCTGTTTGCCGTCGCCGCCTGGCTGGTGATGTTCCTGGTCAGCCTGGCCATGGACGGTTATCAGCTCCAGGCGCCCAAACTGCTGTTGTTTGGCGCCAATGCGCTTACCTTCACGCTGGCCTGCCTGAGCATTGCGTTTCTGATCAGCCAGTTCATCCGCAGCCGCGCCGTCCAGCAATCGATCGCCAACGTCATGGCGCTGGGCACCAGCTTCATCAGCGGTGTTTTTGTCCCGCAGGAAATGCTGGGCGACACGGTCCAGACCCTGGCCAGCTTTACGCCGACCTACTGGTATATCCTGGCCATCAATGAGATCGACACGCTTACTGACTTCGGCAGCCTGTCACTGCAGCCAACCATTCGCTACATGCTGATTCAGCTCGGATTTGCCGTCGCCTTGCTGGCTGTCGCCATGGCGGTCATTCGCCAGAAACGCCAGACCCGGAGTTGAAGGTCATTGTTGTTGCTGTGTAATCGATCAGGCCTTCATATTTCATTTTCTGCAGTTCCCGGGACAAGGATGTGCGCTGAACACCAATTCTTTCAGCAAAAGCCTTTTTTGTGATCGGCAGTGTAATTGTTCGCCTGCCCTGCTTTCTTGTTGCTTCCTCAAGATAATTGAGCACACATTCACGAATCGGCCTGCGGACGGTCTGACGAATTTTGTCGCTGAGCCT